>JAYVOT010000660.1:0-5372 GCA_043757795.1 Chthonomonadaceae bacterium
TCAGAATTGGTGCGACGGAAAGAAACTGCAGTTCTTTCTGAAGTAAGCAGGTTGATGAAATTCGGGAGCGGTTCAATGTTCGATTCTAAGAATGCGCTCTATTTTCAAGCTCTTATCGAACTCACTCCCGCAATCGCTTCGGATGAGTTTGACAAACTGTCTGCGCAGACTCAGGTTTTCTTCGTATTCCTTTTGAACCATCCGGATGAGACGGTTCGTAACGCGACTCAGGCATGGCTAATCCAAAACGGGAGTAAAAAAGCTCTCAAATTGGTTAAGAGTATGCAACTAAGAAGCTTTGGATTCAATCCTAATAAATGGAATCCGAACACCTTCACCATTCCTTTGCTTTTCCGCTCAATGCATATCCCGTGGCGAACTATGGACAAGGAAACTTTTCCAGATTACGTGATCACGCTAAAGCTTTGTGTCAATGGCTTGGAAGCCCGTCTCGCTGATGAGAACAAACAAGCTCAACTTCTCCGACCCTCTTCCGCAAGCTCAGACGGAAGCGAACTGTTGCGAGCGGCGCAGGGAGGGGTTTCAGTGATAGCGTCAGAAGAACTTCTAAGACCGAGCGTTCCGGATTTTCCGGAAGCGACAACCTCCGAAATAGCAGAAAGCTACCTGCCTTCACCCTCTCAAAGCCCAAACGAAATTACCGAAACCCATACTCGCAATTGAACTCTGCGCGACATGTTTCGAAGCGCTTTGTTCTTCCGGTTTGGGAATGTTGAATTGAGTGAATATGTATTGAAATTCAAGGTTTTTAAGAAGAATTTTCAAACACAATAATCTAAGGATTCATAGTAGACAGCATAGTAGAAACACAGCGAATTGATGTCAAATAATTTGACTTTTGTCTACTTTTCCGGTACAATGAGTGTACGTTTTCACATAATATTTTCGTGACTAAAAAAGTGTTGAAAACTGTTTTAGCAGCGGTAATCGCCCTTCAAAAAACCTGCCCGAACCATGCTCATCGCAGTCGTTTTTTGTTGTAAAAAAACTGATCTCAACACATCGTCATTGTCTTGAACTCTACAATCTCAGATGGAGGAAGTCTTCCCTTATGGCATCATTCAAATCCCCGAACAAATCTCCCCTGAACAGCCAACCTGTGAACCCCGAGGATGCAGAACCGCTGGATAATCGCACGACGGAACAAAAAGCCAACGATGCAGAGAACCTTGTGAACGTCGAGAAGGCGGGTCACGTTACCAAAGAATACGGCGCCGGAAGCATTCAAGTGCTTGAGGGGTTGGAAGGGGTGCGGAGGAACGTCGCGATGTACATCGGCGACAACAACGCGAAGGGGCTACATCACCTCTTTACCGAAATATGCGACAACTCAATCGACGAGGCGCTTGCCGGGCACTGCACGAAGGTGGACGTTATTCTGTATGCGGACGGAAGCGTCTCTGTTCAAGACGACGGTCGAGGTTTTCCGATCGACATCAATCCTACCTACAACATTCCCGGTGTTGAACTCGCATTGACAAAACTCCACGCAGGAGGAAAGTTCGACAGCGGAGCTTACAAAGTTTCCGGTGGGTTGCATGGGGTGGGAGCTTCTTGCGTCAACGCAACTTCCGAGTGGATGAAAGTCACCGTGACGCGAGACGGCAAGGTCCATCAAATCGGCTTTCAGCGCGGTTTGACTACCGAGCCGTTAAAAACCGTCGGGAAAGCTAATAAAGGCGAACATGGCACATTGGTTCACTGGCACGCAGACCACGAGATTTTCGGTGAATTTCAGTATGACGGCGAGAAGATCGAAAGACGCCTCCGAGAACTCGCCTATCTGAACAAAGACTTGACGCTCTCCTTCACAAATAGAAGAGACCTCATATCTTTCGTTCTTGAAGACCCGGACAGACCTGAAAACGAGAAGCTGATCCCCTGCACCAAAGTCTTTCACTACCCTAAAGGGCTGTTGGAATACGTCGAGCACCTCAATGAAGCCAAAGACGCTCTGCATCGTCCGATCTTCTTCAGCGGAGTGCGAGACACTACCATCGTAGAGATCGCGATGCAGTACAACTTGAGCTTTCAGGAGACAATTCTCACCTTCGCCAACAACATCAATACCTCCGACGGCGGAACGCACCTCTCCGGTTTCAAGACCGCCCTCACGAGAGTCCTAAACAACTACGCCCGAAAGAACAATATCCTCAAAGAGAAGGATTTGAACTTCACAGGAGACGATGCTCGCGAAGGTTTGACCTGCGTCATCTCAGTAAAATTGACCACGCGACCGCAGTTTGAATCTCAAACGAAAGTCCGTTTGACGAACGCCGATGTCGAAGGAGCTGTCAGCTCCATCGTTGGGGAGAAGTTTGGCGAGTTTCTTGAAGAGAACTCGGCAGTCGCGAAAAGAATCATCGACAAAGCGCTCACCTCGCAGAGAGCGCGAGACGCGGCGCGCCGAGCCGCCGAACTAGTCAAGAGGCAGAGCGCTCTCGAAAACAACTCGCTGCCGGGAAAACTTGCGGATTGCTCCGATAAAGACCCCAAGAAATGCGAACTCTTCCTCGTTGAAGGCGACTCTGCAGGCGGGCCAGCCAAACAGGGCAGGGACAGACGCACTCAGGCTGTTCTTCCTTTGCGAGGAAAAATTCTGAACGCCGGCAAAACGCGAGTCGACAAGGTGTTGGAAAACGAAGAGATTCGAGCGATGATAACGGCGCTCGGAACGGGCATCTGTTACGGAACGGATGAAGAGGAAGAGGTCGTCGAAGAGATTACGGAAGACTCCGGTTATGCAAACTTGCCGGGAGCTTCCAACGGCAAAAGCAAGAAGAGCTACGATCTCGCCAAACTTCGATACGACAAGATCATCATCATGACCGATGCAGACGTCGACGGCGATCACATCCGAACGCTGCTTCTCACATTCTTCTGGATCTACATGCGCCCGCTCATCACCGAAGGACATGTCTATGTGGCGCAACCGCCGCTCTACCGCGTGAAGGTCGGCAAAAACGATCAGTACTACGCAAAAAACGAAGAGGAGCGCGACAAGATCATCAAGGGGCTGAAGAACAAAAAAGACGTCCATGTCACTCGATTTAAAGGTCTGGGGGAGATGGATTCTATCGACCTTGCAGAGACGACGATGGAGGTCGACAAGCGCCGACTCGCGCAAGTTCATATCGACTCCGACAACCTCTCCGCCGCCATAGAGATGTTCGACATCTTCATGAGCGACAAAGTCGAGCCTCGCCGAGACTTCATCGTCGCTCACGCGAAAGAAGTTTCAGACGTGGATTGGGACGGGTAGAACATTACTCGTAACGAAAGCCCTCCTCTTCCGAATTTTCGCAAGAGGAGGGCTTTTTATTTGTCCAATTTTGGAGGGGCGACGCGCAACCCCAAAACAAACCAATGATTCCTACTCCGTTACCTTGTCCGCCTGTTTGATTTGAAACTCGCCCATGCCTGTCAACTGATTTTTGATCTTGGCATAAGGTCCCACAAGAATAACGGACAGCTTATCAGGAGCGAAATAGGATCTGGCGATGCGATTGACATCAGCAAACGAGACCGATCGGAGCTTCGGCAGGTAGCTCTCAAGATAGTTGTCCGGCAGGTCATTGACCGCCATATCCAACAGTTGGGCGGCGATTCCTTCCGGCGTCTGCACGCGAATCGCGAACTGACCCGCCAAAAATCCTCTCGCCTTCTGATACTCTTTCTCCGTCACTCCCTCTTTCGCGATCTTTGCGAGAACCTTGTTTGTTTCGTCGACAATTTTGCGAGAGGTCTCTAGTTTCGTGAAAGTGGAAACAGTGAACGAACCGCCAATTTTCTGTTTTCCAAATCCGCTGTTGATCCCGTAAGTCAGTGATCGGTTCACGCGAATCTCATCTACAAGTCGAGAAGTGAAGCCGCCGCCGAGGATCGTGTTAGCGAGAACTGCGGGATAGTTGTCCGGACTACTGCGTTTGAACCCTTGCCGAACAAGCCGAACCTGCGTCTGAGTGGCATCCGGCTTATCCACCATGACGCGCTGAACAGGAACTTCCGTTAAAGCGGGAACGCTCTGCAACTGCACTCCGCTCTTCGCCCAGTCCCCAAAACGCGCTTTCAATTTTGACTGCATCTCATCGAACTTGAAATCCCCGACAGCGACAATTATCATTCTCTCCGGTGCGAAAGCGCTTTTGTAGCTAGCGATAATATCTTCGCGAGTGATCGCCTTGAGAGATGAAATAGTCGTTTTCGCTCCATAAAGATGATCTCCGTAGGTGACTCCCGGCGTGACGTACCCCGCAAGCGCCCCGGGTTCGTCGGCGAGAGATTGAAGCCCGGAAACTTCCAGAGTTCGTTCTCGATCTATCTCTTGCTGTGCGAAAGCGGGATGTCGCACGACGTCCGTCATCAAATCCAGTCCGGCATCGGCGTCTTTTGCAAGCGTATTCAGAGACACGTCGCAGTTCTCATCGCCCGATCCTGCGCCCAACGAACCGCCAAGAAAGTCGATCTCCTCTGCGATCTGTTGCGCTGATTTCGAATCTGTTCCTTTTCTGAGCAAGGAAGACATGAAAGCAGTCGTTCCGCTCTTGCCTGCCGGGTCAAACCTTGAACCTCCTTCGAAGGAAGCGCGAATCGTCAGGGTGGGAGCGCGATGATATTCCATCAAAATCAATCGAATTCCATTTTCTAGCGTGACTCGTTTCACTTGCGGCAGATTGATCTTTTGAGCCTCGGTTTTGGAAGAGGCGAAGGCAAAAGCGACCAGACCAAAAGAGAGAGTTAGTTTCAAAATTCGCTTCACCTATTTCACCTCTTTCATGGCTACGGGAGTCTCTTTTTCCGGGATGAGAGTAATGACGCTGCGACTTCGGTCGCTGAAATAGATTTTTGAGACGCGCTGAACATCGGCGACGGTCACTTTATCATAATTCGGGATCGTCTGATAGAGCCGCTTCCAATCGCCCCAATTGGCCTCGTATTCGGAGATCAGCCCGGCAAGTCCCAGATTCGTCTTATATCGGTTGAGAGTCTGAACTCTAAGCGCATTCTTCGCCTTCTGCAGTTCTCGCTCTGTCACTCCGTTCTTTTGAATGTCCTCCAGAGTGGCGTAAATTGCCGCTTCACACTCCGCAGTCGTGTGTCCGGGGGCGGCGTGCGCGGAAAACGTGAACATTCCCGGGTCGACTCGCGAGTCGTTTCCAGCGTTGACATCCGTCGCGATCTGCTTCTCGTAGACCAGGCTTTTGTACAAACGTGAGCTTTCACCGCCGGAGAGAATGATATTCAAAACATCTAGAATCGGATCGTTGGGGCTTTTGTAGGAGATGGATTTGTATCCGAAAGTCACATAGGGCAGTTCCGCCGGGCGATGATAGACGACCCGACGCTCGCCC
>JAYVOT010000661.1:0-5361 GCA_043757795.1 Chthonomonadaceae bacterium
AAAAAACTGCACTACGATCAAGACTCCACCGGAGCGGTTGATCTGTATCTCGATTTCATTGGACTCTTCTGGTTTCTACTACGATCGCTGCTTCGTCTCCAATTAGGAAATTAGAGGTACATCTTTATGGTTGGAATGCGCCTCAAATGGGCTGAGTATGCCGAGAACCGTCAAGATTCAACCAGACCTTCGACGCGCAACTGAACCTGATCTCCTATGGCGAGACCATCAACGACATTGGTCAGCTCTCCAATTCCACAGACAAGCATCGAAGACTGCTCAAGACTCAGAACGCGTGGAACAGCAATCATCCATGGATCATTCGTTTCCGCATCCATTCCGAACTTAATCTTGAAGACAAAATATTTTATTCAAAGATTATTATGATAAAGATAATAACATTTTAAATGGAACATTAAACGAGTAGGGCGACTGAATTTTGTCATGAATACGCCCGCCTGCAAATTCTGCAGGCGGGCGATGTTTTGGATTGTGCCAAAGACTAGTAGCGGTAAGTGTCCGCTTTGTAGGGGCCGTCTTTGGAAACGCCGATGTAGTCCGCCTGCTTGTCAGTCAGAACAGTCAGTTTTGCGCCGATCTTGTCGAGGTGAAGTCGGGCGACCTCTTCGTCGAGTTTCTTGGGAAGAGTGTAGACATCCACTTCGTAGATTTCTCGATTCTTCCACAGGTCGATCTGCGCTAAGGTCTGGTTTGAGAAGCTGTTCGACATTACGAAGCTGGGGTGACCGGTCGCGCAACCGAGGTTGACAAGTCGACCTTCAGCCAACATGAAGATGCAGTGTCCGTCCGCGAAATCATACATATCCACCTGGGGTTTGATGTTCGTCTTGACGACGCCCTCAGCAGTGTTCAGCTTGTCCACTTGAATCTCGTTGTCGAAGTGGCCGATGTTGCAGACGATCGCCTGATCTTTCATTTTCGACATATGATCGAAAGTGATGATATCGACATTGCCGGTAGTCGTGACGTAGATGTCCGCCGTTCCGAGCGTGCTCTCCAGAGTGTCGACCTGGTAGCCTTCCATCGCGGCTTGAAGCGCGTTGATCGGGTCGATCTCGGTAATGATGACCCGAGCGCCGGAGTTGCGGAGGGATTGCGCTGAACCTTTGCCGACGTCGCCGTAGCCGCAAACGACAGCGACTTTGCCGGAAACCATCACGTCAGTAGCGCGTTTGATTCCGTCAACAAGTGATTCTCGACAGCCGTACAAGTTATCGAACTTGGACTTCGTCACGGAGTCGTTGACGTTGATTGCGGGAACGAGCAACTTGCCGTCCATTTTCATCTTGTAAAGTCGGTGGACTCCGGTAGTCGTCTCTTCGGAAACGCCCCTCCACTCCGAGACAACGTCATGCCATCTATTGGGAGTCTCGGCATAGATTTTATTGAGGAGGTTCTTGATGACCGCCTCTTCGTGGCTCTCAGAAGGGCTGTTCACCCAACTGCTGTCGCCGTTCTCAAGGTCATTGCCTTTGTGAATGAGCAGAGTAGCGTCGCCGCCGTCATCGACGATGAGCTGAGGACCCTTGCCGCCGGGGAAGCTGAGCGCCTGATCCGTACACCACCAATATTCTTCCAGTGACTCGCCCTTCCACGCGAAAACGGGAACGCCCGCCGCCGCGATTGCCGCCGCCGCATGATCCTGCGTGGAGAAAATGTTGCAACTTGCCCATCGGACGTTGGCGCCAAGATCGACGAGAGTTTCGATCAGGACTGCTGTCTGAATGGTCATGTGCAACGAGCCTGTGATGCGGACTCCCGCAAGCGGTTTGGAAGCTGCGTGCTTTTTGCGGATAGACATCAAGCCCGGCATCTCATGCTCGGCGATGGAAATCTCTTTGCGACCGAATTCGGCAAGGGAAAGGTCCGCGACTTTGTACTGAACTTCCGCAGTAGTTCGTTCTAAAACTGATACGCTCATGTGAAGTGTCTCCGTGACTGTTTAGAAATTTTTGAGGTTATATCAATGAATCATAATTCATTGATGATTCGTATACGAAGATAATTGTACCACAGTTACCAATCAATCATGATTAATTGATGAATAAAAATAATCTTCCCTGATTTGGGCTATAATAGGCTCATGGAAATGTTGAAATGGTTGCGTTTACTGGGCGATCCGGCGCGAATTCGGATTCTTCGACTGCTTGCGCAAGAAGAGTTGAGCGTCGCGGATCTGCAGGAGATTTTAGGGATGGGGCAGAGTCGCATTTCGATGCAACTCTCGCAATTGAAGCAGGCGGGCTTTGTGGAGGTGCGCCGCTCCGGTCAGAAAAGCCTCTATCAGCTCGCCGTTCCAACCGGCTCAAAGCCTATCTTGTCCGAGGTGATGGACAACTGCGCTTCTGAAATTCCCGAGAGCGGACACGATGACGAAGGGTTGAACCTCGTTCTGACTCGACGAAAAGATCAACTTCGCAACTATTTCGATGACCTTGCCGGACGATTCGGGCGCAACTATGTTCCGGGTCGAAGCTGGAAAGCGCTCGCGGAAGCGACGCTTCGACTGCTTCCTCCTCTTGTCATCGCCGATCTCGGGGCGGGCGAAGGCACCCTTGCGCTGATGATGGCGCAAGGCGCAGAGCGGGTGATCGCGGTCGATAACTCTGTTAAGATGGTTGAATATGGAGTCGGGTTACTAGAGCGAAACGGGATCAAAAATCTGGAGTATCGACTCGGAGAGATGGAAGAACTCCCGATTGACGATGGAGAGGTGGATTTAGTTCTACTGCATCAATCTTTGCACCACGCTCTTCACCCCCAACGCGCTCTGAACGAGGTGTGGCGAATTTTGAAACCGGGAGGTCGCATCGTACTTTTCGATCTGCTCAAGCACGAATTCGAGGCGGCGCGCGAACTGTATGCGGATGTTTGGCTCGGTTTTTCGCAGGTGGAACTGCTAACCCAACTCAAAGAGGCGGGCTTCGAAAACATAGACATCTCCGTCGTAGACCGGGAAGCGGAAGCGCCGAATTTCGAGACAGTGATGGCGATAGGAGTGAAAAAGCGCGGGGGATGATTTGACTCACGCGGAGACGCGGAGACGCGGAGGAGAACTTTGATCACGCGAAGAGGTTTGTTGAGAACTCACGCGGAGGCGCGGAGACGCGGAGGGGGAGAGGGAAAGGCAGTTCATTCACATGTGTAGAATGGGAGGTTGGTATAGCCGGACTAAGTGAATTCGCTTTTTTGTAGTCGGCTGTCCTCTCCGCGCCTCCGCGCCTCCGCGCCTCCGCGTGAGTCTAAGCATCCCCCACGCCTCCGCGTGAGTTGCCAACAAACTCACTCTATCGATGCATTTATGAGTGAGGTACAGCAGTTTGTCATCGAAAAATAAGATGCCCTAGCCCTGGGGGTAAAAAGACTCTGAAGTTGAAGGCATAAATATCAGATAATATTGATATCAAGTTGCAATTCGATTTGCGGAGAAAGCTCTGAAACTCAAAAGATCACAATCAGGTGCGATCATCGAAGCGGACGAAAACTCCCCAATCGGCAGGGGCGGGGAGGCGGTCATCTACCCCTGCTCGGGTTATTTGGCGGTGAAGATATATCACAGTCCCAGCGATGACACCCGCAAAAAACTAGAGGCGATGATCGCCTCGCCGCCGAAAGACCCAATGTCCGGCAAAGGACATGTTTCAATCGCGTGGCCGATTGAGATTCTGACTGACAGAACTGGTCTTTTCAAAGGCTACCTGATGCCCAGAATCGCCAACGCCAGGCCGGTGATGGATTTTTACAATCCGAAAAAGCGCCGCTCAACTGCTCCGTTCTTCAACTATAGGTATCTTTTGCAGACTGCTCAAAACATCTCTCGCGCGGTTCATGCAGTTCATTATCGCGGTTATGTCATTGGCGACATCAATGAGTCGAATATTCTGGTGAACGATAGCGCACTTATCACGCTGATCGACACTGACTCGTTTCAGGTTCCCGATAAAAACACGGGGAAAGTCTTTCGTTGCACGGTGGGCAAACCGGAGTTCACGCCGCCGGAATTGCAAGGCAAAAACTTCCGAGACATTGATCGTACTGAACTCCATGATCGCTTCGCGTTGGCAGTTCTTATATTTCACTTATTAATGGAAGGCAACCACCCCTTTTCGTCGGTGTACAAAGGAGGCGGCGAGCCTCCAGACACTCCTTCTAAAATCAATACTGGAAGTTTCGCTTTCGGGCAGTCCTTGGAGGAATTCAGCCCTCCAGGATTCGCTCCACGATTCACCCTTCTGCCAAAAGAACTAAGAAAATTTTTCAAGTATGTATTCATTGCAGGTCATAGTGCGCCTCATTTGCGCACTACTGCTCTCGACTGGGATAAAGCCATAGGCCGCACCCTTGTGAGCTTGGATGTTTGCAGCAAGAATGAAATGCATGTATTCCCTGAGCATCTAACAGTCTGTCCATGGTGTGCGAGAGCACAGAAATTAAACGGAATTGACCCATTTCCTTCCCCATCTGTTGTGAAGTCCGTCACTAGTGTTACGAAATCAGTAAAACCACAGACGGCATTGCCTCCTGCCGACGCTCTGCACCCGCATCCAGCTCCTATTGTTCCCCACAACTGGCTCCGGCCGTGGATTCAGTCTGCAACGGCTTCCGTCCTCCAACCGAACTACACCAGAAGAACCATCATCGGATTGGGAGCGGCAGGTTTGGCATACCTCGGTTGGAACGCTTGGAATCATCAAACTGCCTCGACTCCAACAACACTACAAAACAGACCCCCGTCCTCCAAAGACCTTCCTGAGATGATTAGAATAGAAGGAGGAAGATTTCAACTTGGAGCAAACGATAGGATCGACAATCCAACTCATTTTGCCAACCTTAAGAGTTATCGAATCTCGAAGAATCTGGTGACAGTAAAGCAATACCGCATCTTCTCCGAAAAGGCAAACAGAACGATGCCTGATCCTCCCTCATGGGGTTGGAAAGACGATCACCCGATTGTCAATGTCACCTGGGAGGACGCAAGCGCATATTGCAAATGGGCTGGTTTGAGACTGCCGACGGAAGCGGAATGGGAACATGCTGCAAGAGGTCCCAAGGGACAGAGGTATCCCTGGGGAGATGTGTGGGCTGCTTCTAAATGTGCTAATTCTGTATCTCCAAACAACCTTCAGTCCACCATGCCGGTCGGTTCCTATCTCGCAAATGCCTATGGGCTGAACGACATGGCTGGCAATGTGTGGCAATGGTGCCAGGATTACTATGACTACGAGTTCTGGAAATCGGAGCGCAGGATTCCTGTCAACACTAGTGATGCCGGTGGCCGCGTTTTGCGGGGCGGTTCTTGGGGCATCAATGCCCCCTGGGATTTCCGCTCCGACAACCGAT
>JAYVOT010000662.1:0-5360 GCA_043757795.1 Chthonomonadaceae bacterium
TATCGTGTGCGAAGCACACACGGCGGAACGCCACCGAGACCGTGACTTTAGTCATGGGACTCTCGTCATGACGCTCTGTCGTTTGCGTAACATGAGTTAAGATAAAAAACTCGCTGCAAACTTCATCGACGTCGAAGAAATTGTTTTGGAAGCTTATAGAACCGGAAGTCTTACTAGGGCGCGCGCCTTGCATACTCGCACCTCGGAATTGATGGCGGGTTTCAGCGTCGGGGGCAAACTAGCGAGACTGCCAATTTTCAGAGTTTCAATCTAATAATATCTCACGCCTTCACCGTACCTCACTTCTTCTTGTTCTTATCGCAACACGACCCTCCGCCGACAACTGCGTTCGAGAGTTTGAACTCGCCGATGTTAGCGTTCACGCCGTCGAACTCCAGTTTGTTGCCAAGAGAATCGCGATATTTGAATTGGGAAGTCTTGCCTTTAATGAAGCGTTCAACGGGCCATGTCGTGTTGTTCTCTACAATGATCGGTCTCTTTCCGTCGCGACCTATAAGTATATCCGCTTCAAATCCCCCGGAATCGCCAAAATCCACTTTGAACTTCGATGCATCGTCGCGAGCGACGATCTTTGCGGAAACGAATTTCCGAAGGTCGCCGGATGCGCCGCCTTTCCCGAAAACCGCATAGGCGAGTTTAAGGAGTGCAGGCTTCTGTGTAAGGGACGCTCTTGAATCGAGAAAGCCGAACGCGCCCCTGTCGCCCTCTCCCCCTCCGAACACGAGTCCGTCGAGCTTTACTCCCTCGTATTCGGCCGTCTTTAGCCGATAGGCGTAGACTGTGTGACAGAAGCCTCGTGTGGGAGACTGCCCGAAATTGCATGGGCAAGGCACGTTGCAAGAGCAGGCTTCCAAAAGAGACCCGCTTGCCTGCCACTTCCCTGTGATTTTTTGAGCTTGCGCTGAAGCAAGCGCCCCCGCAATCAAAACCGTCGCATACAAAATCGAATTTCGCATTTTTCGCCTCCTGTCAAAGTCAGTCATCTCAATTCTCATTTAGTTGCAATTGTTGGGATTTTACCTCATGTTGCGAAGATAGAAGACAGAACAAAGTCTAAATTCGGGAATAGGAGTCATGTGCGAATTGTACTTCCGGCGCGCCTTAGCGAGAATCCCGTCTCGAATGCCTTTTCTTGACACAATCTTTTTCTTGACATATCCCAGATTATCTGCTATAATTTCGCTATGTCAGGAAACACGGAAATGCTCAAAGAAAAGTTGCGGTTGGCGGGGATGCGAACTACCGCGCCGCGTCTTGCAGTACTGGCGGCAGTTTATAGCGGCGGGCACCTCAACGCGGATGCCATTGCCGTCGTCGCCCGCGAACGCCTCGGCAGCCTTTCCCGGCAGGCGGTTTATGACAATCTTCATGCCCTGCTGGAAGCGGGACTGGTGCGGCGAATTGAACCCGCGAACGCCCCCGCGCTCTATGAAGCGCGGGTCGGCGACAATCATCATCATCTGATCTGCGGGCATTGCGGACGCATTGAGGATGTAGATTGCGTCGTCGGACATCGCCCTTGCTTGGAGCCTGCAGCGACTCTCGGATTTCTTATTTCGGAAGCCGAAGTCACCTTCTGGGGAATCTGTCCCGCGTGCCAGATTGAAGTTCCGCTTAACGAAATAGAAACGCATTCCGGCGGCGCTCCCAACATTTTAACGGAATCCGCAACATAAAGCCCGGAGAGGAATCGCCGGGTATCACTTCACCTCCAGCTATTGCCGGGATGGGTAGCCCCTGTCCTCGCGATAGCTCTCATTCAAAAGGCAAGGTCAAATGGAAAAACAGACATCTACTGGCGCAGACGCAAACAATTCGAATGGCGAAGACAACACGACGGTCGTAGGCAAGATGAACGACGACAGTCACGCGCTTGACAACAGCCATGACGAGGTTGACAGTTCAATCAATACGGCAAGCAAGTGCCCTTTTCAGGGCGGAGCGATCAAGCAGGCCGCAGGCGGCGGCACAAGAAACCGCGACTGGTGGCCGAATCAGCTGAAGCTGAACATTCTACGCCAGCACTCTTGCCTCTCCAATCCGATGGGAGAAGATTTCAACTATGCCGAGGAGTTCAAGTCTCTCGATCTTGCCGCTGTGAAGAACGACCTCTTCGAATTGATGACTGCATCCCAGGCTTGGTGGCCCGCAGACTACGGACACTACGGGCCATTCTTTATTAGAATGGCTTGGCACAGCGCAGGCACTTATCGAATTTCCGACGGCCGCGGCGGCGCGGGTTCCGGCGCTCAGCGTTTTGCGCCTCTTAATAGCTGGCCGGACAATGCGAACCTTGATAAAGCGCGTTTGTTGCTATGGCCGGTTAAAAAGAAATACGGACAGAAAATTTCGTGGGCGGACCTGATGGTGATAGCCGGCAATTGCGCCTTAGAGTCGATGGACTTCAAGACCGTCGGTTTCGGCGGCGGACGCGAGGATGTCTGGGAGCCTCAGGAAGACGTCTATTGGGGATCGGAAACGGAGTGGCTGGGAGACAAACGATACGAGGGCGACCGCGAACTGGAAAATCCTCTGGGAGCCGTTCAAATGGGACTGATCTACGTAAATCCGGAAGGACCTAACGGAAAACCGGATCCGCTTGCGTCCGCCCATGATATTCGGGAGACCTTTGGCAGAATGGCGATGAACGACGAAGAGACGGTTGCGCTCATTGCAGGCGGCCACTCCTTCGGCAAAACTCACGGCGCTGCCGATCCCGCTATGTATGTAAGTCGAGAGCCAGCGGCTGCGGGAATTGAGGAGCAGGGACTAGGCTGGAAAAACTCATTCGTCAGCGGACATGGCGTCCATACGATTACCAGCGGACTCGAAGGAGCCTGGACGACCACGCCGACAAAGTGGAGCAACAACTATTTCGACAACCTATTCGGCTTTGAGTGGGAACTGACAAAGAGTCCGGCCGGCGCTTTTCAGTGGAAACCGAAAGACGACGGAGGAGCCGGGACAGTGCCGGATGCGCACGATCCTTCGAAGAGCCATGCGCCATTTATGCTGACGACGGACCTCGCCCTGCGGGTTGACCCCGCATACGAGAAAGTCTCCAGACGCTTCCACGAGAATCCGGAAGAGTTCGCAGACGCCTTCGCCAGGGCATGGTTCAAACTTACTCACCGCGACATGGGTCCGCGCCTACGCTACTTAGGCACGGAAGTTCCTGCCGAAGAACTGATATGGCAAGACCCAATTCCAGCGGTGACGTACGCACTGATCGACGAAAACGACATCGCGACGCTGAAGGGCAAGATCCTTGCGTCAGGACTGTCCGTATCTCAGCTAGTATCTGCGGCATGGGCGTCAGCCTCCACTTTCCGCAACTCCGACAAACGCGGCGGCGCGAATGGCGCACGCATTCGGCTGTCGCCGCAGAAGGATTGGGAAGTAAACAACCCCGTTCAACTGGCAAAAGTATTGGGCGCGCTTGAGGGCATCCAATCATCATTCAATAGCGCATCGCTAAATGGCAAACAAGTTTCTTTGGCTGATTTGATCGTTTTGGGCGGATGCGCCGGCATCGAACAGGCGGCGAAAAACGCCGGTACGCAAGTGACGGTTCCATTCACTCCGGGACGTGCCGATGCCTCGCAAGAGCAAACCGACGTGGAATCCTTTGCCGTTCTTGAGCCGAAGGCGGACGGGTTCCGAAACTCCTATTATGCGGTATCGGCGGAGGAGATGCTTGTGGACAAAGCGCAACTGCTGACACTGACCGCGCCGGAGATGACGGCGCTCGTGGGCGGCATGCGCGTGCTGAACACGAACTCCGATCTGTCGAAACTTGGGGTTTTCACCCATCGCCCGGAGGCGCTCACTAACGACTTCTTCGTCAACCTGCTCGATATGGGCACGACGTGGAAAGCGGTTTCAGAGGCGCAGGACGTGTTTGAGGGACGTGATCGCGCTACAGGAGCCGTCAAATGGACGGGATCTCGCGTCGATCTCATCTTCGGCTCGAACTCGGAGCTAAGAGCCATTGCGGAAGTCTATGGATGGGAAAACTCTCAGGAAAAGTTCGTTCAGGACTTTGTCGCGGCCTGGAACAAAGTGATGAACCTCGACCGCTTCGACCTGGCGTAATGTGATCCCTCTCTTAATCTACCGCCTGGTTTAAGAGAGGAATGTTCGTTGATTGCCGAGTCCGGAAAGAGAGGTGGTTTATTATCTCGTCTTCTCCGGACTTGGCGTTGCATCTCGCCCTCACATTGAAAGGAGACTTCTCAGTCGTATTGCACATTCTTGCAATCTTGCAATGAGGGTTACAACCATGATTATAAAGTACTACGTTGTTGAAAATATCGAGTGTTCCAACCATTGCAACTTATTCTACTTTGATGTACTATAAAGATGGAACTTTATTAAGGAGATTCAACATGTACACTCGTGCTTCTTTAACTGAAACCATCACTCCGAATCTGCACGATACGGAAATTGCGCGCGTGTCTGAATTGATTCTGTCCGAATTCAACCACGCCAACAAGCAAGATAATGTACATGTTAATTTACACACTGAGGGTTGTCAGGATGTACAGTTTGTTTTGCCCCGCGCCGCTGTACTAGTGTTGCTCAACGCATTGCAAGAAATGGCAAAAGGCAACGCTGTTTCGCTGGTTCCCAACCAAGCTGAGATGACTACTCAACAGGGGGCGAATTTGTTATGCGTCTCAAGACCTTATTTTGTCAGGTTATTAGATGAAGGCAAGATACCCTTTCACAAAGCGGGGTCTTTTCGACGAGTGAAAGCGGTTGACGTGTTGGAGTACATCAGAAATTATCAGCAGAACGCATCTAAAGCAATGCGGGAAATGGTTGCAGAATCACAGGCAGCGAACCTCTACGAATGAGCGAGCCGACCATAGCCGTCTTGGATGCATGCGTACTTTATTCTGCCTATCTGCGAGATCTATTCATGTGGTTGACCATCCGACTTGTCTTTCAGCCAAAATGGACAGAGCGCATACATGCCGAGTGGATGGAAAACCTTCTTGAGAACCGCCCTGATCTGCTTCCCTCAAACTTGGAACGCACTCGAGACCTGATGAACCGTTGGGGAAGAGATTGGCGCGTTGATGAATACGAACTCTTGATTGATAAGCTCGCTTTACCGGATACTGATGACCGGCATATTCTTGCCGCCGCCATTGCATCGAAAGCCTCCATTATTGTTACCTTCAATTTGCAGGATTTCCCGGCTAACATCTTGGAGCCTTTGAAAATCCGAGCAATACACCCTGATCAATTTCTATGCGACCTTTTGCAAAAAAACCCTGTTATGTTTGTCGCGGCGATACATGATCTGCTCGACGCTCTCAAAAATCCGCCAC
>JAYVOT010000663.1:0-5358 GCA_043757795.1 Chthonomonadaceae bacterium
CGACCCGCTCCGTAAATGAAGTCGATGTTTGCGACTAATTTTCGTTGTAAAAAGAGAGAGTCCGAACGAATGATTTGGTTTATAGGATGACCTGAAAGGGAAGAATGCCTTGTCTTCGATAGACGTAAAAGTCCGAGTCGGTTGTGAATACGACCGATTGACTCAATATCTCGGCCGCAACGACGATTGAAGCATCTGCAAAATCCATCGGAGTGTCTCTGTAAGATTCCTTCAATTCTCTCATTCGGAGGAGTTCTTGTTCGCTAGAAAAATGGAAAATCAGGTCGCCGCGTTCGCAAAGTTGCCAGAGCGAATTCTGCATCCGCCATCCTCCAGCGGAGTAAGCGAGGTACATAGCCTCGGTGAAACAGGGCAAAGTGGTTAAAAGAGGTAAAGAGAGTCGTAGGAGAGCTTCCCGACATCGCTTGCAATGAGGATATTTTTTGTTTATCAATGCGTACAACGGACCAGCGTCGCACAAGGTCATAGCGAATGTCCTCGCCGCGCAAACTTATCTGCAATCAGCTGATTGACTTCCCTCTCTTGCATCTTGGAACCAGGATCGGAAGGAGAGAACTGGATATCATCCAGTCGAGTTAGAAAATCAGTCAAGGAGCGAACACTGAGTTCGTTTTGAGCTTCGGATTCATTCGGCAACAGGATTGCCTTCAACCTGCCGTGAGGCTTGTTGACGCGAATCTGTTCCGCTATCTCATCCGCTGTTCCTATGAATATTTGCGGCGTCGACATAAGGATCCCCCAATAATTTAGTCAGATAAATAAGATTATACCCTTTCGTCCCAACTATGACGGTCAGGAATGTTTGAACCATGATACCCATGATTAGTGGATTAACATGATGCTAGGGCGGGAGTCTTGCTGTTTCAGTTTCCGCTTGCCGCCGTCACTGCCAAGAGAACGGGGACGCCTTTGCGATCCGCTCCGTAAAGGAAGTCGATGCTTGCGATGACGGCGTCCGGGTGCGGGTTGTCCCACTGTTTCGAGTAGGCGACGGCGCTCAGATCCGTTCCGGCGTAGAGTTTTGTCCAGGCGATTTGCGCTCCCGGAAGGGCGACGGGAGTCTTCTGCTTATAATCGTCAATATCGATCTCCGAGTAGATCGGAACGCTCTCGGTCCGCCCGTCGGCGTAATGGATAACGTACCGGCACATCTCGAATTTCCGTTTCTCTCGAACCTCCTGATCGTTTCGTCGCTGATCGATACGAGCTGAGTGAAGGAAGAAAAGAGCGTCCACTTTTCGATTGACGGGGATACCCTTGACCTCCTGCGGCAAATTGTTGGGAACGCCGGAGCCGCCCAACATCACGCAGGTCGGCACGGGAGAAGTGGGGAAGTCGAAGATATTGTAGGAGACCCCGGCGAAGGCGTGCTTGCCGACAGGAATATCTTTGAAAGTGAACCGATTGTCGCCGAACCAGCCTCGATCGTCCCGATATTGATTCGCCTGCTTGCTCAGATCAATCGGCGCGTAAGCCAGATTCGCGCCAGCGATGACGCTCTTTCCGCTTGCGAATGGCGCCTTCAAATTTCGTAGAAGCGTTGCGAAAATCGTGCGCTTCTTGTTCGCGTTCTCCGGGACTTCTTCCGAGTCTTTAAAGTTCAAGTTGCAAAGTAAAATGCCTCCCGCGCCTTTCGGATACTCCATCATCCCGCCGATATTGAGCAGGGGCTTCACCTTCTGATAGAAGCCCGCAGGACGAACCGCCTTGAGATAGATGTTGTCGATCCCGATATTGGTCACGCCCGGTTTCTTCACCCAGTCGGCGATCTGCAACGTGAGATTCGTCGCCGTTTCAGGTTGCGGCAACGTCAGGATTTGAGGCTCGGCGTTCGGCGCGACTTTGAACTCGACTTTGTTCTTGCCGTCGAAAAGCAAGTTTACCTGTGTCTGCGGGTTGTAGAGAACGTTGCCGATCCAGGTGAGTTCCGAAATCGTCTGGGGCTTTGGAAAGTTGATGGATATGTCGAAGGGCTTGCCGTCCGTCGGCTGAGGGAAGTTGATGATGAGGGGCCAGCCGTCCGCCGAAACGAAGTTGTTCGTGATATTGTCATACGCGAAGAACGGAGATTTTGCGAAGGGCGCCACCTCGTCGAAGTCAACGATGTAGCTGAAGGCGTCCGACGCGACGTAGTTCCCATCTTGATAGTTGAAGATGCGTTGTCCGGAGTAGAGGGAAATATCGCCGGTCGCCATTCCCGCCGTCAGCGGGTTTCGGACTGTCGGAAACGTAACCCTCTCGCGCTTGAACGGACGAATCATGTGATCGAACCCGACGAGTCTGTCGTAGTCCGCGAGTCCCTCCGGCGTCAATCCGTTCAGCACGATCCAACCGCCGGAAGAGGTGAAAGCCTGCACTTTCGCCGGGTTGTCGGCAAACGATTTGAGGTTCTGCGGCGTCGCCTCCACGACTGCGACGGCGCCGGGCTTGCTGATCGCCTCCAACGCGGAAGCGGCTTTCGAGTAGTTGACGCCGATGGCTTCGTTCGCCTTTCCGAAAGGAGAATTCGGATCGAACAGCGCGACCGCCGGGCGGAACTGCTGCTTGTAAGCCGCTCCATACGCGATCATATTTGAGAGAAGAGTCTGCGCGACGACGTTCGTCTCGATCTTCTCCTGCAGTTCGAGTTGGGAGAGAAGCAGAAGTCCTTTGCCCGCCGGAATCTCCGCAAGGGCGGAGTTTTGAAGCAGGTTGTCGCACTGCAGGAGCGACCTTCCGCCGCGACTCGGCTTCAGATAGGCGTTCCGATAGACGATCTCGTTTTCGCCCCACACAAAGAAATCTTTCGCCAGAAGTCCTTTGAAAACCGGATGATTCAGGTCTTCCGGAAAAGCGGCGCGCCCCTCGTTCTCCGCGCTCTCGATCTGCGCGGGCAACGCCTGATATTTGAGAGGGAACTTCTGCTCCAGAACAATGACGGTTTTGCCGGAAGACGCGAACGCCGCCAAACGACTGCTCACGCTCTCCTTCGCGTCAAGCGCGTCTTTGCCGACGATCAGAACCTTGCAATCGTCCTTCAAGGCGTCCAGAGTTCGCAGGGACGTGACGCTCATTCCTCGCCCTTCGAGAAACCGTATCAGGGTGAGTTTGGGGTCGTAGACTTGCAACTCATGCTCTTTCAGGGCGGCGAAAGCGAATTTCGGCGCCGGCAGAATCGAGACCGACTTCGTGTCGCTGAAGACCTCTTTGTCGTTCACGCGCGCCTTGATTTCGAGCGTCGCCTCTTCGCGCTTCGAGACTTCCGGCAAAGAGATCGTTCGGTCGTACTTCACGTTCGTTCCCGCCGGAACCGTTTTGATCTTAGCTTCCGCAAAAGGAATCTTGCCGTTATTGAGCAATCTGAGGCTGACGTAGACGTTCGAGTCTGCGAACGTGTCGTTGAAGAGCGCGAAATGACGCGAGACTTCTTGACCGGAACCGAAAGTCCAGTCCCACTCCCGGCAGAGCATGGCGATGGGAGAGAGCGAATTGTACTGACTTCCGTCGCTGTCCGAAGGTTGCAGGTAGAGGTCCCATGCGCCGAATTCGTTCCAACGATAGCCCTCATGCAACATCCTGGCGACAAGCCCCGCCGCCGGAAGTTGAGAGCTTTTGCCGGCGAAGACCGCCTCGCCCCCTATCGCCGAAAGCTCCGGGTGGACGCCTGCGACGAAGTAGTCTTCCCCGATGAAGCGAGGGCGTTTCTTATCCCAAATCCAGCGGCCGCGCGCGCCGCCGGACTCTTGCGGGGTATAGGCGAGACCGGGATATCTAGCGTAGTTCGGGTCGGTGATGTAGTGATTTCCATGCACCGGCATCGAGTTGTCTTTGTTCGCGCCTCCCCCGTCCGTCATCGTGACGCGCGTGGGATCGAGGCGCAAAATTTCGTCGGAAGTCTTCTTGACCTCCGCCTCGAACTGATCCATCTTGTCCCCGTAGAGGTTGATGCAGTTGATGTAGAGCCATTCGTTTTCGATGCTCCAGAGCATGACGGAAGGATGATTTCGCTCGCCGCGCACCTGCGCCGCCATCTGATCGCGCCAGTTTCGCATCAAGTCCATTTTGATATCGGATTTGTAAATCTCTCGCATTTTGGGGTCGTTTTCGATGGCGTCGTACCCGATCGCTTCGCCGTCCAGCATTCCCTGACGACGCACGACGACCCCTTTTCGATCAAACCAGTCGAGGGCTTTTTCGGGCGGCATGCCCATCCATTGCGTCCCCCAGAATCGCATCATCGCCTGATGCGTCTTGCGTTGAAAAGCGAGCCACTCGTCCGGATTGGAGCCGGAATTCCCCTCCTGATAGCCGTGAAAATTGACGCCGTTGAGTTGGAACTGCGTCCCTTTAACCGTCCACTCGCGGAAGCCGAACGGCTCCTCATGAATGTCCGCGGCTTGCCCGTTGAGGCGCACTTGCGAGTTCAAGGAGTAGAGCGTCGGGCTGTCCGGACGCCAGAGTCTCGGGTCTTCCCAATCGCCCTTGATCCGGTAGGTCTTCGTCTCCCCGGGCGCGAGTTGGAACTTCGCTTCTTGCTCCCACTGCCCCGCTCCGCCGCTTGCGAGGCGCGCCGTGTTCAGCAGCTCGCCGCTTGCAGGTTTTGCGGTCGAGTTCGTGACGCTCACCTCCAACGCCAGCTCTTTTTTCGCGACTGAGGGTTTGATGAAGACATCGGAGACGAAAACGCCGCCCCCGACCTCCAGAGTCGGAGCGACGAGAATGCCGGACTGAAATGCGTTCCACACCGGATAAGCGAGGTCTTGAAAGCCGTTGTGCGTGAAACTGAGAGGGAGATTGAAGACCTTTCGCAGCTTCATCGGGTCTTTCGGATTGGCGGAATAGCCGTAGTAGGCGTCGCGAATTCCCACCCGGATCTCGTTGATTTTTCCGGGTTGCACGCCCTTCGTCAAGTCTATGGTGAATTTCGCAAACGGGTTTTTGTTGAAGCCGCAGAGCGTTTCGTTGACGTAGACAGTCGTATTGAGGTTGTTCTGAGGGAAGGTGAGTCGAAACGACTTGCCTGCGAGAGCGGCGGGAACGTTGACTTTGCAACGATACCAGAGCCTGTGCGCCATCACGAGTTCCGGAACCTGCATTTTGTCTCCCGGCACCTGAATCGCTTTCCAGTGCGGCGCTTTCGGGAAATCCGTGATGGGAGTCGCGACTTCGCCGGGCAGGTTCTCGTCGTTTCGGCAGACTTCCCAATCTCCTTCCAGCGAGAGCGTCGAGTTCAGATTTTTGTCGCTTCCCTTCGGCAACTCATAGATTTTTTTGGTCGCCGCCTCGTCTTTTGCGTCGCGATAGTTCTCATCCGGCTTGTAGCGCGAGTTCGGGTGAAAGGGCGAGAGAGAGACACAG
>JAYVOT010000664.1:0-5358 GCA_043757795.1 Chthonomonadaceae bacterium
CCGCAATCTCGCCGTGTGAACCTCCATTGTGATGCGCCCCCAATGCTCCTTGATCTGCCGGGCGTCGTCCATCACGATAACGCTGTTTTGCGCTAGATAATCGAGGGCGCTGACGGGAAGCGGGAGGAGGTAGGGGAGGTACTGTTCGAGTCCGTCGAAGTAGGTCGCCTGATTCAACGAGCCGAGGTCTTTCTCAATTTTGTTGGTGAGTCGTTCGAGGGCGTCGCGAGTCTCGTTGGTCTTCGCCCTCGTGAAAGCCTCTTTACGCGCATCGTAGGTTGCCAATATGCGCCTGAGCGCGGATTTTGAGGCTTCGGGAGTGAGCAGGATTTCGCGAGCGGGGGAAATTTCTACGTACGCCTGCTTGCCGATGCTGCGTTGCGTTGCGACATCGAACGGGCGGATGGACTCGATTTCATCGCCGAAAAGCTCGATGCGTACAGGGGTTTCCGCCGTGCTTGGGAAGACGTCCAGAATGCCGCCGCGCCGACTGAATTCACCGGGTCGCGTGACTGTGTTTGCGCCTTCATAGCCCATCCGCACCATTTTTAAGACGACATCGTCCAATTCGACAGACTCATTGCACGTCATTATGAAGGTGTTTTCAAAGAGCTGTTTCGGCGGGGAGGTGCGTTGCAGAATCGCTTCCGCCGTGCCGATGACGATGCAGGGCTTTCCGGAGTGCAAGAGTTCGAGGGCGCTGATTCGCTCGCCGATCATACGATAGTCGGTGATGTCGCCGTCTATGAACAGGTTCTGTGCAGAGGGAAGGGTTCGCACGGAATCTTCAGGGACTCCGAATCTCGCGAGGTCGTTTGCGAGGCGAAGCGCCTGTTCGTGTTGGTAGGTGACGATGAGCAGGGTTTTCTTGAGACGTTGAAAAACCCGCGAAAGGGCGTATCCCCTCGCGGTTCCGGTCAATCCTTCAATCTCAACGGTCGCCCCGGTGAGTTCGAGGCTCTGGATCAGTTTTTCAAACCCTGGAATCTGGTCAGCCAGTTTCGGGAGTTCGGTTATTGTCATAGGTAGATTATACCGCAATTTGGGGATTGGCGCAGTGATGCAAATAGGAGAGGAACCGTGTATTTCGCGGTTCCTCTCCTTGCGAATCCAGACCAGTTGTCTTATTCCAATTAGGGTTTCTTGACAATTATCGGCGCTTCGGGAGATGTTTTGGACGTCGTATGCGCATCATCTTTTACTGCAACAGGCAGCTTTCGCCTTGTAGAAGCGGTTTTCCGCGTTTTTGAGCCTGTTTTTTTGCCGTTCTCAACGGTGATTCGCCATGCGATTTCGTCTCCGCCATCACCGTGTTTCAGCCTTGCGCTCACGCGTTCTCCCGGTTTCAAGTCCGAAATGAGAATAGGCTTGCTATTGAGTTTTACTTCCGTCTCGTCCGTAAGCGCTAGATTGCGCGTATCACCGGCTAATGTTTTGAGAGTAAGTTTGAAGTTTGGGGGATCGAGCGAAAGTATCACGCCGTGAACTGAAGTGGCCGTGCGCTCTTTCTCCTGCTCAGCTCCTTTTGAACTGTTTGCGACCGCTCTTGCCATCACGTTGCCGGAAGGAAGAGCGCGCGGAACAATAAAAACGCCGTCTCCAGGCTTGAATGCTGAGGCGGCGACCTCTTTGCCGTCACGCTCCCACCGGGTCTTTTCGCTCAAAGCGTAGTCAAACTCAATGTTGTCCTTGCCCAGTGAGACAGTGATCGAATCCTCGTCGATGGCTTTTATCGTACCTGCCAGAGTAGTTTTCTTGAGATCGACAAGCCAATCCCAACTGAGTCGGTCGTCGAGTTCGGTCAACATCATCGCGCCATCCGTTCTAGATCGACGGAAATGCAATACGGCGGTATCGCCAATTTTAAAGTCTTTGATATCCGCTGGTTTTTTCAACTTGCGATAGTGAGTTTTTTCGGAGAAGACATAGGTTTCCGACCTACCTGTGCGTTCCTTCAGGGTGAGCGTTTCTGAAGCGGCATCAAGCGCAACGATCTCTCCATTGCGAACATTGGCAGATTTGGAAGCAGCGGCGGTTTTCTTTTTCTTTGAAGTCGGCTGCGAAGGAGTTGGAGGGTCTTGCTTGACGGAAGAAGATTGCGGCAAAACAGACTTCTCCGTTTGCGCCCAAAGCGCTACGGGAAGAAAGGCGTTGGCAATTGCGAACATGGCGGCAAAGGCAGTGACTTTGTATAGAACGTACTTCTGGAGCATTCGAAAAATCCTCCTATTGTAGTGTGAGTATAGAGAAATTTACTGCATAGGAAGCTGACTCAGTACAATCCAACTCTGAGAAAAACTCGCCTAATATACACTTCGTCAGTAAACATCGATTCTCCTTCTATATTTTATTTGCAACGCATCAGTGTTCAGCTCGCATCCTCGCTTGATCTTAACCTTCAATTCCTTGGTGTTGCGATCTGAGTATGAATAATATTAATGATATCACACCGAATTCTATTAATAACTCATGTTACGCACTCCAAAGGACGAAATGTCCGGGTGTTGAAATGAAAACGCCCGGCACAAAACGGGCGTCCTGCGGACGCGAGATTCCGGGGTCTTAAAAACCAATCTATTTGCATCAAGTTTGAAGATCCATCATAGCTATTTCCAAAAAACGCTTCCGCCGATGGCGCATTTGCAAAGCGGCTCTGCCCGATGTGACGATTCGCATCTCTCTTACTCCCCCCTTTTCCCGCAGCGCGGGAGAAGGGGGTCGGGGGGATGATGGTGTTCCGCCGAAGGGGCTATAGCGAAAAAGCTCTGCTCGTCGTGACGATTCGCAATGATGCAGTGGATAAAGACGCCTTCGGCGTTGCTAACATCCGGAGAACACCCATGCATTTGCCGGGTGTTTTCAACACACGGATTTGTAGGTTGCGTAAAATGAGTTATTTAGGATGAATTCGAGGTTAGGCAACAGGATAAGGCATCGGGAGTTCAATTTATGTCAACAGTAAGTCAATAAAAAAAATATTACTAGTGCATATTGTATACGATACTTCCTGTCAAGTAAAGTGCAACTGAGTATTAATTGAAGAAGCGTTTGAACTTATTTTCAATTTTACGCTTTTCTGAAAGGAGAGGATGAGAGTCGCTTCAAAAAGCGAATAAAAATCGCCACTTAAGGAATCGGAAATCCGGAGGGAACGAAGACAGTTTGGACCCTGTCTCCGTTCCGTCGAGGTTTCTAAAAACGCCGCTTACACAGGTTTTCAGATGTTGACAACTAATGTTACCTCAAAAGCGACGTAGTTTCCTTCATTTACAAAGTTCAAGTAATTGAACTCTCGAAGGGATACGACGTTGAAACTTATATTCAAAACGTTACTGTTGGCGCTCGTTTACGCCATTCCGGTTGCATTTCCGACTTTCACATCGGCAAGCGGTACGGTTCGTGCGGAATCAGCAAACCTGACCGTACCGCCTGGAAACATCTATCTACTGCAGCCAAACGGATCGTATCTGGATTCGACCTTCACGACCGTCATTTCCGGCACATCGCTCTTCAATCTGAGCGGGAACTATATTGGAACTCTGTTTCAAAATGAGGATGGAGGCGGAGTAGTTAAAGGGATTTCCGGAGACGCGATAGGATATTTCACGCCAGCAACTTGAAAGATGGGAGTGCGAGGCGGCTTCCAGCCTGGAAAGCTTCCTCGTACTCTTCTTCACTCAAGTTCACCTTCGTGAGTTGCATATAGGATTGGTAAGTTTGGAGAGATGATTCAGTGACGTAGTCGGATTTATGCTCCAGAGCATGAATTGAGCCTGCAAAAAGAGCAGCATCTCTCCAATTCTCCGTTTTTACTGAAAGGGTGTGAGCGACAGTCAGACAACGATATTTACCAGAAGGATAGTTTAAAGTATTGCACAGTCCCCAACTTTCAAAAAGCATCTCAGGGATTTTTTGCGGGCGTCCCGATAAGCCAAGCGAAATTGCATATGTAATTAAATTTAAAACGAGATTGACAAGATCATCACGTTGTCGGGCTTTTGCCACTAACTCTTCAAGAAGTTCGAAACACTCTTCGAATTGGCCTAATCGACGAAGTATGACTGCAAGGTTTGCCTTAGCGCCATCCGCATCCTCGACATTTCCGTTCTCCAATGAGAGGGCGATTCCTTTGTTGTAATGCTCTTTCGCTTCAAGATCCAAATGACGCTCACGCGCGACATTGCCAAGTCCGAGGTGCGCTGCAGCAGTCCACTCAAGGTTGTTTTGCTTCACGGAGATTTCCAACAATTTCTCAAAACATTCCTTAGAAGGATCAAGTTCCCCTCTCAAATATCTTAGACTGCCCTGTCCGTTCAACGCTTCTATATGAGTTTGAACTGATACTTCTCCTGAAAGCCCAAAGACTTTTTCATACCAGCTCAAACCTTCCTGTATTCTTCCTCTTCGGTAGAGGTAACGCCAAAAGATGTTGAGCAACAGAAAGGCGTCCTCTTTTTTGCCTTCTTGAATGCGCCATAGCAGGGTTTCTCGAACATTTGCGTGTTCCAATTCGAACCTATCCAGCGCCTCCCTGGAGCCGATATTCGGTTTCAACTCCTCTGCGATTTTCTGAATATACTCGGCAAGCCTGTTTTTTACTAACGCCCCTCTCCCGCTCTCTTCCAGTTTCTCGCGTCCGAATTGGCGCAACATCTCCAACATCCGGTATCGGGTCACATTTTGCGTTCGAGTCAAAATGAGCGATTTGGTGAGCAACGAAGTCAAGATGCTCATCAGAGAAAGTTCGTTTGAGATCGGAGTTCTGACTGCTAGAGCAGCCTCATAACTCCACCCTGCGGAAAGCAGCGAAAGTTCCTGAAAGAGAGACGCCTCGTCCGAGTTTAATAGTCGATAACTCCACGCTATCATCGCTCGAAGGCTGTTGTACCTTTCAGAACGGGTGCGATCTCCCTGATCGTCCAGCGTCCAATAACTCTCTTGCAACCCTTTCACAAGAGCCGACGGCTCGATATCCGCCAACATTCCTGCGGCCAGCTCGATACCGAGAGCGTTGCCTTCCAATTTTTGGCAAATTTCAAGAAGATCGTTCGCGTTTTCAGAGGTCAGGTCGAATTCGGAGCGATTCGCTTGCGTGCGTTGTACAAGAAGAGAGATCGCTTCGCTATCCCGGAGGGTCTCTATGTCATGAACGCCGCCTGAGAAAGGAGTCGAAAGCTCTTTGACGACGAACGAACGCTCTTCCAAAATTCGTATTCGCTCTCGGCTTGTGGCAAGAATGCGAAGGTGATGCGTGTTGAGCAAAAGAAATTTGCAAAGTTTGGCGACTGAGTTGAGGAGATGTTCGCAATTATCGAACACAATGAGAATTTCTTGATACTGAAGGTTGCGAATGAGCGC
>JAYVOT010000665.1:0-5355 GCA_043757795.1 Chthonomonadaceae bacterium
CGGACAAGTCGCCGAAAGCCTGGGAGCGCGTAATTGATCGGCTGCTTTCCACGCCGCAGTACGGCGAGAGATGGGGCAGACACTGGCTTGACGTGGCTCGCTACGCAGACACGAAAGGATATGTTTTTCAGGAAGATGCCGTATTTCACAACGCCTATACCTACCGAGACTACGTGATTCGATCCTTTAATGAAGACTTGCCGTACGACCAATTTATCATTCAACAATTGGCGGCTGACAGATTGCCTCTTGGCGAGGACAAACGTTCGCTGGCAGCTCTGGGCTTCTTGAATGTCGGCAGACGCTTCTTGAACGATCCGGTATTCATCAACGATGACCGAATCGATGTCGCATGCCGGGGCGTTATGGGACTCACCGTCGCGTGCGCTCGTTGCCACAACCACAAATTCGATCCTATCCCCACCGCAGACTACTACTCCCTCTATGGAGTATTCGCAAGCAGCATGGAGTCGACTCCCGTCGCAATCTCTCCGAAGTCGATCTCGGAACCTTACGAACTGTACCAAAAAGTTTTCAGAGAGACGGATGCGAAACGCTCAGGACTCATTTCGGCTCAAGTGGATCGACTGCGGGACGTCCTGGCGAAGAAGCCGGACAGCCTTAACGCAAAAATCAAGGCGACTTTGCAAGGATTCCGGCTGGGCACGCCCCCTGACGCAAATCAGTTGAAGAGCCTCCTGCCGGAGTTCGAGAGCGCCGCTAAAACCGAGATTCCCGCTCTTGAAGCGAAACTGGCGGAGATGAGAAAAACTCCGCCGCTATCTCCTGATCTCGCGATGGCGACCGAGGATCTGCCGAAACCGGTGGAGCCGCGGATCTTCATACGAGGAAACTCCGGCAATCAAGGCGAACAGGTTCCCCGCCGCTTTCTAAAAGTTCTCAGCTTGACGGAGCCGAAACCCTTTACTCTAGGCAGCGGTCGGCTGGAGTTGGCGCAAGCGATCGCAAGTCCCGCGAACCCGTTGACTGCCAGGGTAATGGTAAACCGAATCTGGGGCTATCACTTCGGGGCGGGACTAGTCCGAACTCCCGGTGACTTCGGGCTTCGAGGCGAAAAACCCACTCACCCGGAACTGTTGGACTGGCTTAGCTCCGTTTTTGTGGAAGAGGTCGGAGCTAAACCGGACCAAAATGGCTTCAAAGAGATAGGAGTTTCAGAGCCTATTCGATCAACTTACGCTTGCGGATGGTCCGTGAAGAAACTGCACAAACTGATTCTACTTTCGAACGCCTATCAGATGAGTAGCGCCGGAACGGATAAAGCGTTCAATCTCGATCCGGAAAACAGGCTTATCTCGCACCAGAATCGCAGTCGCCTGGATCTTGAAGCGATGCGAGATTCGCTCCTAGCCGTCTCAGGGAAACTCGACAAAAAAACCGGCGGACCTGCTGTGGAACTGACGACCGCTCCCTACTCGACACGCAGAACCGTTTACGGGTTCATTGATCGTCAGAATTTGCAGGGGCTGTTTCGTACCTTCGACTTCTCTAGCCCGGACGTGAGCAGCGTGCAACGCTTTAGAACCACTATTCCTCAACAAGCGCTCTTTATGATGAACAGCCCGTTCGTCATCGAGCAGGCTAAGGCGTTCGCAAAGCGCTCTGAACTCTCAAACGTCTCAGACCTGGGGATAAGAATTAAATTGGTATATCGTATCCTTTTCAATCGCACTCCGACGCAAAAGGAGACGGCGCTAGGGACGAGATTCTTGGAAGGGGCGGGGCAACTGCACCCTGAAGCGGCGAACGCGAACGCATTGACGCCGTGGGAAGAATACCTGCAAGCGCTCATGATGACGAACGAATTCTGTTTCGTCGACTAAGAACGATGCCGCAAATGAACTTGATGTCGTGGTCTCCGGTTCGCCGATTATCACAGCCTGACTTCCTAACCGCTCGTGCTATAATTCAGCATGAATATTCTTGGAATCGAAACGAGTTGCGACGAGACTTCGGCTGCTATCGTAATGGACGGCAGGTCGATCCGCGCCAACATAATCGCGAGTCAGGCGGAACTCCACGCCAAATATGGCGGGGTAGTGCCTGAAGTCGCCTCTCGAATGCATGTCGAACGTATGTTGCCCGTTCTCAAAGAGTGCATGGAAACTGCCGGAATGGGCTATCAAGACCTGCATGGCATCGCTGTCACGAATCGCCCCGGATTGCTCGGTGCGCTCCTTGTCGGAGTCTCCGCCGCCAAAGCCCTCTCCTACGCTTTGAAACTGCCGCTTGCAGGCGTTCATCACCTCGAGGGACACATCTACTCAAATTTCCTGGCTGATCCTGCATTGGAAACCTCTTTCCCGATGCTCATTCTGATCGTCTCAGGCGGACACACTCAAATCGTCAAGATGGAGGGGCATGGACAGTACGAAATACTGGGTCGAACGAAAGACGATGCTGCAGGCGAGGCATTCGATAAAGGGGCGAGACTCCTTCGTCTTCCGTATCCCGGAGGTCCCAATGTTTCAATCCTTGCAGAGTCGGGCGATCCGAAGCGAGTCGCTTTTCCCCGTTCAATGATGGGCGATACGCTTGATTTTAGTTTCAGCGGAGTGAAAACCTCTCTCCGCGCCTTCACGATGAAGGATGAGGGCAAAACGCCTCTTCCCGATCTGGCGGCTAGTTTCGAAGCGGCGATCGTGGAAGTATTGGTTGAAAAAATGCGACGTGCGGCGTTTAAGACCGGAATTCGCACTCTTTGCGTGGCGGGCGGGGTGGCGGCGAATCGCTCTCTGGGAGAAAAAATGCGCCAGATGGCAACTGCGTTAGACCTCAAACTCGTCATCCCCTCTCCGATTCTCTGCACGGACAATGCCGCCATGATCGCCGCCGCAGGCTATTTTCGCCTCAAACTAGGAGCGGCGGACAACCTGAATTTCGATACTTATGCAAATGAAACTCTCGGTTTTGCCGCTCACGTCAAAGAATCGGACGCCAATGCGACTGTTTCACTTTAGCGAAAATCCGAATATCGCCGAGTTCATTCCGCGTCCTCCACTCGCAAGACCGGAGGTTGAACCGTTTGTCTGGGCGATAGAAGAAGAGCGCTCGCCAATCTACTTTTTCCCCAGAGAGTGTCCGAGAGTCTGTTTTTGGGTGACTCCGGAAACGAACAAAACAGATCGGGAACCGTATGAAAGCACGGTTTCGGGGAGAATGGTTATTGCAATCGAATTCGCCTGGCTAGACCGGGTCAGGGAGGCGCTTCTCTACCGATATGAGTTTTCACCGGAAGGATTCGAACCCTTGACGAAATCGCAAACTGAGAGCTACGGCGCATATGTCAGTCGAAGCGTAGTCACTCCGCTACGGGTTGATCCGATGGGGGATTTGCTGAGCTGTTTGGGGAACGCAGGAGTAGAATTGAGATTCTGTCCAAATCTTCATTCGCTTGCTGAAACTATCGCCGCTTCAACGTTGCATTTCTCTCTCATACGGATGAGAAATTGCTCTTCTGATCGGAAAGCGTCGGATGTCTCTGCCTCCGACAAACCTCTTATTTAGATGCAATCGGGGCAAGAAGCGGATTCGGCGAGAATCTCAGCTATTTTTTCCGCTAAAAGACGATTTTGGTAGGGTTTTTGCAGGAAGCAGACGATATTGGGGGGAAGAGACTCGATTTCAGACTTGCAATCGATTCCTGTAGTGAGAATGACGGAAAGACTCGGTGCGATTTTGAAAAGCCTCTTTGCGAGCGTCAAACCGTCCATTCCGTGCATATTCAAGTCGGAGACGACGATTTGTATCGGGGTTAATTCCGAGGCGATGATCTCCAAAGCTTGTTCGCCGTTGCAAGCCACGAGGATGCGGTATCCAAGTCGTGACATATATTGGCTAAACAAATCTGTCATTAGCGGCTCGTCATCTACGACGAGTAGCGTTGTAGTAGGGGAATGGAGCGTCATGGCTTCCATGGGTTTCTCCTTTTGCAAAGGCGGTAAAATAGCGATTAACGTGTGAAATGCATTTGCAGATAGCGCAATTGAATATTCGTTTGTGTCATTAACAATTCTTAATGTCACATGTTCGACGTCACGCGCTACCGTTCCTTCTATTTCATGTATTAATATCGGCTATTTTTTTCATGATTTCCAAACTATTTGTCCACTCGGTTCCAAAGGCAGGATTTCAAACTCAGTTTCTCCTGTAACGAGCATAAGCGACAGATATTGCCTGCATAATCCGCAACCTCCCCCGCACCCTGTGGATTCGGTTACCTCTTCTACGCAACGCCAACCGTGACGAGCCGAGAGCGTCTTCAACTCCTCGAAATCGTGAGGAAAACAGAAACAAGCTCGAACCGGTTTGTCCTTCAACTCTTGTCCCCTCATACCTTGATCCCGACCGCTCTCAGAAGCGCAAGCGCGTTGCTCTTCTCGACGACTCCCGGTCGCATATGGTAATCGAAAATCATTTTTCCATCGATGAGCGAATCCTCGAAATGAACATTTGAAGAGCGATTTGCAGGATCTTCCGCGAAAACGGTGAGTGCGAGATCATGTGTCGTCATAATCCCGATGGATCCTTGCTCAACGAGCGTTCGGGCAACGGCTTCAGCTCCAATTCTCCGGTCATGCGAGTTCGTTCCCTGCATGATTTCATCGATGAGGAAAAGAGCGGGCGGCGATTCACGTCCAATATCTATCACCTGACTAAGTCGTTTTATCTCAGCATAAAATCTTGAGACGCCCTCTGAAAGTGAATCTTGAGTTCGTATCGACGCTCCGATATTCAGGACGGAGAGTCGAAGGGATTTGGCGCGAACGGGACATCCTGCAAGAGCGAGAACCGTGTTCGCCCCGACTGATCGCATTAAGGTACTCTTGCCGGACATGTTCGATCCACTCACGATATACAGACGCCTTTCTGAGGTGAGCGATAGACTGTTTCGTATCGCTTTAGATTGAGAAAGCAAAGGATGCGCCAACTCGTCCGCCTCAAAACAGACTTGGTCGACCGTGATTTCAGGGTAGATGTCATCGGGATGCTCGTAGGCGTATCCCGCCAACGAGCAAAGAGCCTCAAACTCGCCCGTCGCTTTGAGCCATTCGGAAATCTCGCTTCCGTTGCGCTGACGCCAATTTTCAAATGAGACCGCTAAATGAAAGTTTAAGAGCAGAATGGCAGCTAAGAGGGAAATCAGCGAACTTTGCAGGCCGCTCTGCCATCCTAGAAGGTTTTCAAGTTGCGAGATCCGCGCGGAAGTGGATACTCCTTCTTTTTTGAGCTTCCCCAACACTTCTTTCAAGTAAGGCGACTCGGCCGGCTCTCGCTCCATTCGCTTTAATATTCGGATCATCAGACTCAATGATCTGGCTGGTTTTTGAACTT
>JAYVOT010000666.1:0-5348 GCA_043757795.1 Chthonomonadaceae bacterium
ATCTGGTGCTCTCCTTATGCTTATCATGCCCTGATGTTGCACGCCCCCGATCTATTCGATCACTCTTCTGGTTTTATCCATATGTTGAGCGAGAAAAAAGGTGGAAGCAAGCACTTTGTCGAAGAGCGCACACCATTCAAAACTTCTGAATTGGCGCCGAGTTCTCCGCCATCGCCAACTATGGTCGTTTTTGATCGGAACAATCTCTCGAACTTGCCTGAAGGAACGAAAGAACACGCCATCGCCCAGTTGGATTTGGCAAGTTCATTGCTGAGCCTGAAGAGCGGCAAAATTGAAAATCAGGTGAGGGAAGCTCTAGGGCTATTAGACGAAGCGATTGCATTTCTAAATCTCCTGTATGGGGAACTTGAGCGTGTTGAGTTAGCCAGGGGGATGTTTCTCAAAGGCAAGGCACTATACGGTCTTCAAACCGGCGACCGGGACGCCAACCTCCGCCGTGCCATCGACTGCTACGAAGCCGCGCTCAGAGTCACCACCGAGCAGGCGTTCCCGCAGGACTGGGCGATGACGCAGAACAACCTGGGGATTGCCTACGCCGACCTGCCCTCGGGAGACCGGAACGCCAACCTCCGCCGCGCCATCGACTGCTACGAAGCCGCCATCAGAGTCTACACCGAGCAGGCGTTCCCGCAGGACTGGGCGATGACGCAGCAGAACATTGCGTTGACATATATTGAGATGAAGGACATTCAGCGGGCGAAAGAGGCGGTCAAGAAGGCGATTCGAGGGTATCGGAGTTGCGGGTTAGAGTCCGATGCCGAGCCGCTTGTGCGGTGGTTGGCTTCAGTTGTCTTGAACCATGATGCCCATGATTAAAGGATTTGCATGATTCTGATGCGGGAGTAAAACTGTTGGGTACTGCAGGGACTGTCCCGGTCGCATTACGCTTTCGCCGTAGACCGCAAGCTTGCAACAGCAAATCATTTTAATCCATTAATCATGGTTCAAGACAAAAAGAAGGCGAGGATGAGTTTTCAGTCTGGTTTGCGAGCCTTGAAGACACGATTTTATACAAGTCCCGTCGGTATCGAATGGGCGGCGAAGTTTCCGATAGGCAGTGGAGCGATATTCCGGGAATGATGAAGACTCGTTCAACTGAAATCGTATTTTTAAGCGACAAAATAGTAGGCCTCAACGCCGTCTCGCATTCAATTATTCAGCAGGATTAGCGGCGGCGAATGTGGAACTATGTTTTCATGAATACTCTCTATTTTGGAGACAACCTGGAAATTCTTAAGCGGCACATCTCAAACGAAAGTGTTGACCTCATCTACCTTGATCCGCCGTTCAATTCCAAGCGCGACTACAATGTTCTCTTCCGCGAGCAGAGCGGAAACGAAGCCGCTGCTCAAATAAGAGCCTTCGGCGACACATGGAATTGGGCGGGCGCGGCGGAGGCGTGGGACGATTTTACGAACCTCTGCCCTGTGCCGAAAGTTATTGAATTGATGCACGGATTTCACAATGCCATCGGCGAAAACGACGTGATGGCATATCTGGTGATGATGGCTCCGCGCCTCTATCAGCTTCATCGCGTCCTCAAACCGACCGGAAGCCTCTATCTCCACTGCGACCCGACGGCGTCCGCTTATCTGCGTCTCATTCTTGACTGCACATTCGGCGCGAAAAATTTCCGCAATTCAATCACGTGGAAACGCGCTGATGCGCACAACGACGCAAAAAGGCAGTTTGGGGCGATCAGCGACCATATTCTATTTTATGCCAAAGGTCCGGAGAGCTGTTTCAATAAGCGACATAGCGGCTTCGCTGACAAAACTCTAAGAGAATGGTACCAGTATTTGGAGTTTCCGGACGGAACGACGAGACGAATCACGAAGGAAGAACGAGAAACGCAACAGATGCCGGAAAGCGCAAGACGTTTCAATACGGGCGACCTACGCAGTCCAAGCCCTCGTCCCAATTTGACCTACGATTATAAAGGTTACAAGCCGCACCGTAACGGCTGGGCTGTGTCGCAGGAAAAAATGGAGGAACTCGATAAGCAGGGACTGTTGCTGTTTCCAACTAAAATAGACGGGCGGATCATGCGCAAACGTTATCTTGACGAAATGTCCGGCGCAACGATAGGAGACGTTTGGTCTGACATCAGTCAACTTCGCGGGGCGACTTCAGAGCGACTTGGCTACCCGACTCAAAAGCCGCTCGCTTTGCTGGAGCGCATCATCGCCGCATCAAGCAGACCGGGAGACGTGGTTCTCGACCCCTTTTGCGGTTGCGGCACGACGGTCGTGGCGGCGCAAAGGTCAGGTCGAGATTGGATTGGAATCGACATAACGCCGATAGCGACCTCACTCGTTCAGAAAAGGCTCTTCGATTCTTTTGGCGCTAAGGACTCACGCCTTCTGAGCAAAGACGATCCCGCGCAGAGAATCGCGTTCGCTATCGAGGGACTGCCGACGGACCTCTCGGGCGCCAGACTCCTCTATAGTAAAGACGCTTCGCATAAGGATTTCGAGATGTGGGCGGTCGGACTAATTCCGGCCATCCCGCAGGAAAAGAAGGGCGCGGATAAAGGGATAGACGGGATCGCCTACTTCCATGACAACCCGAAAAAGCCCTCAAAAGCCGTTGTGCAGGTAAAGGGCGGACACGTAACGGCAAACCAAATTCGGGACCTAGTCGGCGTCCTGCACACAGAAAAGGCGCAACTCGGTTTCTTCGTCACTTTAGAAACCCCTACTCAACCGATGAAAGACGCAGCGTTGGCGGCAGGTTTTTATCAGCCTCTGTCAGGCGTTGGACGGCGAGTCGAAGCCTTGCAGATCCGCACCATTGAGGATCTGCTTGAAGGGCGAAACTTCGATTTTCCGCTTTACGGTTCCAATGTGTCGTATCAGCAAGCCGAACGGATGCAGGAAGCGACAAAACAGGGCGAATTGGAGATTTGACCTATTTAAAAGGTGAATCGCGCTTAATCCGTTCGCGCTACCTATAATTCGTATGAATGACGCAATACCGCAATATGAACTTAAGACGTAATAATATTCTAGACTTCGCTCGAAAATGCGGATTTGACGAGGCGCATGCGCAACAAGTTGAATGCCTTGCAGGGACGCTTTTCCTCGCATTGGAGCCGTTGCATCAACTCAATCCGGACGACAGGCGTCTCCTGGAATACTCGGCTTTGTTGCATGACATCGGCTACTCTATCGCGGCGAAGGGGCATCACCGACATGGGATGAACCTTGTGCTGATGGAGCCGCTGACGGACTTTTCCATTGAGGAAAAACTAATGATCGCGAACCTTGTACGCTATCATCGGAAATCGTTGCCAACCCTCGAACACGCCGCTTTTTCGGCTCTTCAAGATTCTTGCAAACTTCGGATCGGACTCCTCGCCCCCCTTTTGCGGATCGCGGATGCGCTTGACCGCTCGCACGCTCAGAGCGTGCAGGAGATGAACTTCGACATCGGCGACGCAACGATTTCGCTTTTTCTTGGCGCTGAAAAGGAGTTGCCGACGGAAATGGCGGCTCTCAGCCGAAAGATAGACATGTTCAGACACGTCTACAAACGAGATCTGGAAATCCACTATGTTCTGCCTCAATTACCGGAGGGATAGCGCACTCCCGACTAAATGGAACTGTCTTTCTTAAAACTCGTTGAAGAGCGGACGGACTGAAACCCGCCGTCTTACAACCCGCGAAGCGGGTATCGGAGGCTCCTCTCCTAGTGAGCGGTAGCGAACGTTAAGGCGAAGGGTTGGGGTGAGGGTTTAAACCCAACGTTTTTGCGACTGCGCGGACCAGGCAATCAGCGAGAGACTCTCAACCCGTCGCATCCTGCAGGACGTAACTAAATGAAGTTTTATTTCCGAATCCCCTCTTGCTCTCAGCTGTTCAAGCGTCGCGCAATTTTCCGCCCGGCGGCAGTTTCCGCTGATAGACGCCCGGAGGCTGGAGCAAAATTCGTTGGGCCTCAGTCCAATCTCCGTTCGCAAGAACCTCTGAATGCTCAGGATGACCGGGCGTATAGTAACGATTAGACCAGGACATGTTGTGCGGGCTGTATTTGAAAAACAGGGTTCTGCGAACGCCGTCGCCGCGCCAGGGCAGCGTGCCGTGCATAAGCGCTTCAGTGAATAAGATCGCGTCGCCCGCTTTGACCGGAACCTGCCGGACGATGGAAGAGGGCTTGCTGAAATTTCGAAGCTCTTCCGGGCACTCGAAAGCGCTCTTGTGGCTTCCGGGAACGCACCCGAACCCGCCCACGCCTTCAGGCACATCCGTCAACGCGTAAGTGACGACGCCAAGCCCAGTATGAATTTTCCCTTCCGAAGTCAGATAATATTGAGAGGGATCGAAGGGGGTTGCGCCGCCGTGCAACCTCAAGCCTTTGCCTCCCGGTTTCAAAAAGATGCCGTAGTTGTGATCCAGTCGAACTCCGGCTCCCATGATCTCATACAAATACGGGAGCGTTTTAGGATTGTCCAACAGTCCCCGAAATAGGGGATCCCACAGCATCGGTTCGCTCAAGTTGCGCGTCTCCTCATGCCCCTGAAAAGCGACCTCTTCCTCCGCTTTTACGTCCAACCATTCGTTCATTTGTCTCAATGCGGCAGCGTTGATCGCATTTTCAATAATGAGATACCCCTGAACATCGAAAATATATCTCTCTTCCTCATTCATACTTCAACTTGCTCGCTTTCTAGTCCGACTCTCATTCAACAAAAATAAAACGAGATCGAATACGCCAGGGTATTCGATCTCGTTCGATTTTGAGATTGCTCTCGATCTTATCCTGCTCCCTGAGGAGAGGAGTGGGAACTACCAGCGGCTTCCGCCGCCTCCGCCGCCGCCGCGATTGCCGCCGCGATCACCACCGCCGCCGCCGCCGCCGTATCCGCCGCCGCCACCGGTTCTCGGTCGCTCTTCGCGAGGTTTGGCTTCGTTCACTGCGAGGGTTCGTCCGCCCATAAGAGTTCCGTTAAGAGCGTTGATCGCCGACTGCGCTTCCGCATCGGTCGCCATTTCGACAAATCCGAAGCCCTTGGCTTGTCCGGTGTATTTGTCGGTGATGACAGTGACGGAGGTCACTGAGCCGTGTGAAGCGAAGAGGTTCTCGATTTCGCGCTCGGTAGCGGAGTAGGGCAGTCCGCCCACATAGATACGTGTCGCCATAATGTATTAATGGTCCTTTGTTCTCTTTCCCGAAGGAAAATGGTATGATGCGACCCTGAAAATATCGGTCGCGCCAAAAGTGAATGAGGCCTGTGAATATCCTCACCATCCGAAACGAACCTTGAGAAAGTAAGAAGGAGCCAGTAGAACAATGCAACACGGAAGGGCGAAAATGAAGCCGGTTCG
>JAYVOT010000667.1:0-20357 GCA_043757795.1 Chthonomonadaceae bacterium
CATCCGCATAGCGACAACAGGCAATCTGAAAAACAGCTGGGTTGCCTATGGCGGAATTGACAGTTTGGCATGAATTGTGCATCAATGATTCTTGCAATAAAATCGATTGCGGTAGTCTGTAGGATATCTAACCTGCATCCCCTTGTTTACATAAAAGGAGACTCCGGCATGAGTTACGGTAAACTTTCCCTCTCTATACTTACCCTTGCATCCCTATGTTTCGTTGCGCCGATGGCGCAGGCGCAGTCAATAATTGATTTTGAAGACCTTACCGGTTCAGGATCATTCACGACGACGTATCACGGCATCGTTTTTCAACCGGGCGTGTGGAACTATTATGATTCTGTTCAACCTCCCTACACCCCTCATTCGGGGAAGGAACGAACCTTTCAATCGACATCTGAAACCAACCCTTTCTTCACGTTCGTGACGCCAAGCGTATTCAACGGTCTGTGGGTTTCCGGGCAGAGTAATGCTACGGCGCAACTGTTTCTCTATGACGCTTCGAACACCCTAGTTGCTACATCGGGCATTGTGGCGGGAAGTTCCACGCCTCAATTCCTCGCCACCGGCTACAGCGGAAATGTCAAAAAGGTGATCATCAATACGCCGGTCGCAGATAACGTTGTCTTCGATGATCTCAGTATCGGCGCTTCCGCATCCGCAGTTCCTGAACCCGGCAGCATCGCCCTCCTAGCCTCTTTCGGGCTAACCGGCGCCGCCTTCCTTGTCCGACGACGCAGGAATAAAGCGTAGTACTTTCAGGAGATATGCACACGCGTATTTTAAATGAACGCGTTGAATTGAATGCCCGTAGGGATTGGCAAACAATCTCTACGGGCATTGGCATGTCTTTTATTTCCTGCAAAGCGAAAATGAATGGTTCTCTTCTTGCATCTCAAGCAAGCGCCATTCAATCCTGTCCGGCGTAATCGCCTACAAGCGAATGACTTACGAATGCGGACGCAACAACTCTATCCGCATGTACATTCTTATGGCCGGTAGGAGATCGAAGCGAGCGAACGGTCATTAGACTTTATAAAGCGACCGGAAATTCGGCATTAAACGGCGTTGCTATGCGGTTGGTAGTAAAATGACAGGTTTCTCCAAATTTCTCAATGAAACGCAGTCTTTCAAAAAATAGCGCGAACTTCATTAGAAGTTCGTTCTGTTTTCAAGCAGCGAAATTGCGAACACCACGCCATAAACTTTATTTGAATACTATGACTGCGAGAAGACTATATTAGAACCGTACTCCGTAAGAGGGAAAGCAACCCGACAGTCTTTCTCCTCAATCTGAACACTTTTTACACGCAATAAGACTGATAAGTTTCTTTTACCGACGTCGGCGACAAAATTCGCCTCTCTCATTTGACAGAAATGACGCAGAAAAGTTCGCTTCCGCTCACTCTTTATCGACTTTCATGGCTTGAAAAAGATTTTCGATTTGCGAAGCATGTTGCACATCGTGCTCGTACATTTCCGCGATAAACTCTGCGACAGTCAGCGAACTTCCCTCCCAAATCTTCTCTTTATCGAACTCAGCGTCGGGAAGGGTTTGCAACGCTTCATTCCACCGATCTCCGACAGTTTTCAACCAGACGACGATCCCCTCCCAATCGTCCGGCGCGGGCGCGGAAGCAACGTCGAATGCGACTGTCTCAAGGGTTTTCAACTCCGGATCGAACATCATTAGCGTCATGCTTTTCCAAGCCGCAACATGATAGACGATCCCGGCGATGGAGCCGTTTTGCCCCACGCCCCAACGGTGGGAAGTCCAATGAGATCGTCTTCCGGCAAGCGCCTGCTCGGCATCGACTCCCTCGATTTCATTTAGAAGAGAACGATAGGCTTTGCCTCCGCGGCGTTTCAAATAACTTGATAGGGTCTCCGACATAAATTCCCTCGTTCGAAATTCAACTTTCATCGGCGTTTAGGACAAGGCGGCATTTTGCTTTTGCGCCACCTGCGCTGAGGCGCCGTCCTTAATTTAAAAAAGAAGAGCGTTTCCGGGTTCGTGGAGCGGGAAGAGCTTAATAGTCTCCACTAAGCGCCCATCTATTCTCTACTCCCTGCCGTCAAGCCTCATATCTATTTGGCAGGCGGCGGAGTTGAGGCGGGCTTCTCATCTTCCTGTTTTTTACGAAATTTTCCATGCGTCTTGCCGTTCGTTTTGTACCGTTCCTCTCCCTCTTTCGTCCCGACAAAAACGTCCCCATCAAAGTGCAACTCTTGCTTCAAGGTATCGGTCATATCCACCGGGGCGAACAGATGCAGGCTGTTCTGTTTGCCATCGTATTCGGCATGATCCGCCGTCATCGTTCGTTCGACTATCGTGCCGTCGTCTTGCGTTAGGAGTTGCTTCACAGTGAAGTGTCCGGTTAGGATCACGAACTCTTTCTTGTAGTAATCCTCTACTTTATCGCAGGTGATGGTAGCTCCCTTTCCCCGTTGCTTTGCGGAGTCCGTGGCATCCGCCGGGAGATCCGCCTTCGGTTTGAGTACGATCACGACGTTCCCAGTGAATACGGCTAGTTTCGCATTTTGACTGTCGTCGATATGCGCTTTGTCGCCGGTGACGTGATGCTTCACGTCATCCAAAACGATATTTCCGCTTAAGTCCATGACGAATGTTTTGTCATTGTACTTCGCCTGTTTGCCCGTAATGACGAGATTCTCTTCCATTTCACTGTAAATGAAATTCGAGCCGGTAGAGACGTTCTTGAAAGATTCCGCGTTGTCCATTTCAACAGTCACATTATGGTATTTCTCATTATCCGGTTCTTTTTTCCGGGTTGCCTCCGCTTTTTTAGGATTGGTCTTGAACCCGCTTTTTCCTGTGTCGCTTTTATTGGGCGGAGGAGATACGGCTTTCGGCTTCAAGGCAGGGGGTTGAGTCTTGGAAGCGGAGTTCTGACCGGCGAATGCGCTGAAAGAGACAGCGGTCAACAAGACGCTGAGAGCGACAAAAACGCTACCGGAGACGGTCCTGTCGGAAGAGCGATTTCGCATTGGATTCTCCTCTTGCACAAATTTACGGGAGCTTGATTTTCGGAAGGAAACTATTTGAAGCTCCGGGATAGAATACGCCATGTCGCCACGTTCGCCGCTGACGCTTCATATCGAAAACGGATTCCGTTACGGTGAACTCAGTGTCGTCGTACTTGCCGCTCGCTGTATCCGGACAACGAAGGACTTCCTCTTTGAGAGACCAGAAAGCTCGTTCCGCCTGTACGGTTCCATGATCGAAGACGCAACGCACGCCTCCCAGACACTCTATCACGCCGTCCGAAGGCTGATATCTGACTTTGTTTGAGACGACCTCAATCTTATTACGTATTATTTTCGCTCCATTATCGCAAACGATCCTCAGAAATGGCTTTCCCCCGCCTTTTTTTGCCAGGCTGTAGATAATCAACGATTGAGAAGTCATCTTTTCGCCTGCGGCGGCGGCGAACTCGACGTCTCCAGTGAGGTTAAACTGCCATGTCACGGAGAAAGCGGAATCGAGGTCAGAGGGCGGAGTCATCAGATTTCCAAGTGCGTATTGCCCTTGATTCGCTTTGAAGGTTGCAGCGATTTTGCCGTCAGGAAGAGAATTATCGGCTGAGTCATTGGGCGGAATCGTCCGTGAAGGGGAATCTTTCGGAGCCTCAAAAATCTTGCCGTCTTTGATCATGGTGATCGTCGCGTTTTGAATGGCTCCCAGACCTGAATGCAATTGCGGAGTGATATCAACGCTGTCGGCATGAAGTTGCCAGGTTTTTCTGCCGTCCTGCCTGTCATAGACAGGCACGTCTTCCATGTGAAACGAGGTAGTTCCGCTTGAAGCGACGCCAGGATGCGGGTTCGGGGGGATGGGAGAGGCCGCCCAGCGATAAGCGAGAAAAATAAGGGTTGCAAGAGTCGCAACCGCAAGCCATGCCAGGCTGCTTTTAAGGGCGCTGGGCGACAACTTCATGGCAGCCTCTCGACTGAATCGCGGTGCGGAAATAGGTGCATGACTTCAACTCGAAGTACAAAGCCTCCTCGAATCTCTCTCATTGAGAGGCGGAGGAGGCTTTTGAGGCTCAGTTGGTTGGACATCCGGTCGGCGGAGGCGGAGGTTGCGATCCCGGAAAGAGCGAGATCGTGGAAGCCAGAGTGTTCGATCCGGCAATGAGCGCCGGGAGGGGAATCGGGCACAACACCAGGTCGTAGATTTTGCCGGAGAAAATAGCCGTGTTGACATAGACGAAGGTATCCGGGCTTGCGACCGTGACCTGCGTTGCGTTCAACGGAACGTTCGGAAGCGTAAAAGAGCCGTCAGTGGCCGTCTTCGCGGTGATCGTCGTCCCGACTACGGAAACAGTGGCGTTTGCAACGCCGACGTGAGAGGTAGTGTTATCAGTCACTTTACCGTTCACGAAAGCAAGCGTTGGATTTTGTCCATTGTTGTTGTTGTTATTATTGTTATTGTTATTGTTGTTGTCGCTATTGCCGCCGCCGCCGCCGCAACCCGGGACAACGAACGCTAGCGATATCGCGACCAGCGCACCGAGGGAGACGCGAACGAAGGGGGACTGTCTCAAAACCGATTTCCTCATGAATCTTCCTGCCTTCCGAAAAGTTAATGGACACTCAAGCGTGTTCCAGAGTCACCATGCCGATTGGGAACGTCGGACTGAATCAAATTTGACATGGGAGATGACGTTGGACGGAGGGGATCCGTTGCGCAACTTCAGGGGGTAACCTATTATACAACTTTGCGTGCAGAACAAGCAAGCGTTTTTTTGAATCGATGAAGAAGTTTTCGTTGGAACGACTCTGCAAAGGGTTGCAGAGTTCCAATCAGGCTGCAAAAAGGTTAGTCGGGATCGGCGACTCTCGCATCAAGTCCAGCTTCGTGCAAGCGTTGCTTCTCGCCATCCGCGCGGTCTTTGTCTTTGAAAGCCCCCAATTGCACTCGGTACATCGTTTTTCCGTGTCGCGTCACAGGGAGAACCTGCGTGTCGAAGCCTTTGTCTTTTGCAAGCTCCATCTGTTTGGAAGCCGCTTCTTTCGTATGATAAGAGCCTAGATGCACGCGGTAGAGGGAAGATTTTTTCGAGGGCGTCGCTTCGCTCCCGGTCGTATCGGGCATCGAGTCGGACTTTGAATCTCCGGTTTCGTCCGTGGCGGAAGCGTCTGCGGCGGCGACTTCCTGGGCAGGCGGAGCGGGTCTGAGCTTTCTATGGCGGCGGCGTGCAGGACGTTGTTCGATAACTTCGGCTTGCTCAGCTCTTTGCGGCGCCGCAGTCGCGGCGCGCCCTGCCTCCGGCTCCAACTTACGTGGTTTCTGAGTGTCGGTGGCGACAACTCCTGTTTTCACATCGTCGGCGGCATCAAGTACCGGCCCTCTGTCCAGAGCGCCGGATCGATTCGCTTTAGGACCGACTGACGTCGGAGCAGGTTGACGAACGACTGGAGTCTTCGGCGCAATCGGAGTTTCGACAGTGACGCCGCTGTCGGCAAGGGCGTTTTTCACCGGTTGGGATGGAACGTTGTTCATCGCAACCTGCGCATCCGGTTTCAGCGGAGTCTGGTTGGAAGGCAGAATTTTCCCCAGGACGAAGAATCCTATGACGAAACTTAATACTGCTAGCCCGAGCATGATTCCGATGTTGCGTACGATATTCACTAGATTTCGTCTCCTGCGCTCCCATGACATACAGTTCATTGCCGCGCCAAAATGGACGGGTCTGCTTGATGAAATAGGGGTGCAGACCTCTCAAATATGGATGTTAATTTGCATTCTATCTCAATTCCGTATTTTTGTCAAGTGTTAACTAAAAGAGCAATCTCAGAAAGCAGGAACCGAGACTTCATTCTACGACGACGTTGCCGTAGCTGTCGCACCACTGGTAGCCCCAACCTCGCGCTTGCCCTTCCCAGGCGAGAGCGTCCCCTTCGATCACATCTTGAATTCCTGATCGTTCCATCATGTACATGATTTGAGCGCGGTGGTGCATGCTGTGGGTAATAATATGCGCGATCAAGCTGCCCTTAGGCCACTTCTCGCCTCTCTCGGCGCTGACGCACATCTCATCGGCGCTTCCCTCGCAATCAACGATTGAAGCGAACTCTGAAAAGTCCTTCGCAACCGTCGTCAATCTTGCCAACAACCCGACAATGGAATTGTCATTCCTTCCGATCTGATCCGAGTTGCGCTCCAACATTAAATCCGTGTGTTTTTCCATGCACCCAATAATATGTACAAAGGTAGCGCTAAGGCTCTTGTCGCCTATGTCGAACTCGCGGTTCATCTGTTCGTCGGATAGCTCTCGGCAACGCAAGAGCAGTTGTCTCGTAGTCCAGGCGTCATGCGCCAAAAGTCGATCAAGTACAGTCATATTTATCTCCTTTCAGTTCATTTTGATACTTAATTTTCATGCAAACCCAGGCGCAGTCGCCATTCCAATTCGGAACGAGCCGAAATCTTCCCCGTATTCGGAATGAATTCGCGGGAGGCGGAAGAGCGATTTCGGTTCGCGCGGAGCGTATTTGTGAATGTAAGAGAACGAAATTTTGAAGCCCGCCCCAAGTATCTGAGCGTCTGACATCTTGGACATCGCGAACTCATAGCCTTCCGGATAAGAGAAGGCAAGCGGCTGAACTCCCAATTCAGTCTTCATATCCTCAAAGCAACCTGAAATCTCAGTTTGAAGCAAACTCTCATCCGAAATCCGTCCGAGAACCGGATGCGTGCGCGTATGTCCTCCGAATTCCATTCCGCCCTCCAGCATCTCGCGCGCCTGATTCCAGTTTAGAAAAAGGGGCGACTTTGTGAATCCCGAAGGGTCAATCCCGGTTTCGCACTTCAAGTTCTCTAAATAGACAAGCGCTTCGGGCCAGGGAGACGCCTTCATCTTCGCCAGAAAACGTTTTGCAGCATTTTTGCGATGCAGAGCGTCGCAACGATAAGATTCATCTCTCTCTCCAAACGGAGACGGAAAGGAATCCACTTCAGAAAATTTGAAGCAACAGGCGACTTGATCCCACCACGGGACGTTGGAAGTTCCGACGATTCGAGTGCTGATAAAAAAACAGGCGGAAAGTCCCAGACTTTTGAGAATGGGATACGCGATACGATAGTTGTCCTCATATCCGTCGTCGAAGGTCAGGACTGCGGGCCGTTCGGGCAGTTCCTTCGGCGATTTCATCCCCTCAAGCAAATCCTTGATCGTGATCAGGTCAAGATTCTTTCTCAAGTATCGCAACTCCCGTTCAAATTCATCCGGAGTCGCGCTGATCAACGCCTCATCAAAAGGAAAATTGATTTCCGGCGTAGGCAAGATTCGATGATACCCCACCGCTGTCAAGCTCTGCGAGGCGCGTTTTCTAAGGAGCATTTCCGGCAACGGAGATCTCAACAGCGAGCCTTTTACCACGTCTTTGAGTCGCAGAGCCATAAATAGCATCTTGCCTTTCAAACCAATCGAATGCAGGTTCCGGAGAAGAGCCGTGCAATAAATTTCACCGCTCAATGGCGTGCCGCCTGTCGTCCTTCGGAGTACGAATTTTACAAAGCCCGGTTCTCTTGCTCGTGACAACTCGCAACTGTGCGATAAATCTTGTCAGTCCGAGGCTGAACTTCGCCGGAATTCGAACGCCGCGTGTCTCGCCATTTCATGCCGACGAGAGAGTTTCAACCATGTTTCCGTCGCAAATCGAGCACGGAGGTCGGCAAAAAAGTTGCGAGCCACCAGACGAATCGCGAGGGAGTGGGGCTTTCTCGCAACGGAAACAAAAGCATCTCTCGCGCCGCCTTCAAATTTCGATAATGCAACAGATCGCGCCCGTACTGCTCGGAAAGCGCGATTCTTTTCTCTTTCACAAGCTCTTCAGGAAGATTCAGTCTCCGGTACAGATTCGAGACGTTCTCAAACTCCGCCCGAGCGAAGCGCTCCGTCTGTCGGCTCAAGCTGTTTGGGGCGGGGGTGTAGTTTACCAACTTTTCACGACAAGTGGCGACTTCCCACCCGGCGAAAACAATCCGAAGCCAGAGATTGTAGTCCTCCACCGAGATCAGTTCTCGAGACTCGTCAAGCCCTCCCACCTGCTCACACGCTTCTCGCCGCACAAGAGCCGTCGTGTTGCTGATCCAGTTTTTTTTCCACATCTCGGAAAAATCAATCCTTGAAGGGGGAGGCGCGTCCTCTTCGTTCTCATAGGCGTGAACGATTCCAACTTTGGATTTTTCAGTATGAGCGGCTTGCTTTTCCAATTTCGTCGGCAACCAGGTGTCGTCCGCATCGAGCATCGCGAGCCATTCGCCTGTAGACTCTCTGATTCCCAGGTTTCTCGCCGCCGCCGGTCCCCCGTTTTGGCGTTGCAAAAGTCGCACCTTCGGCAGATATTTCTCGACTGCAGACACGGTGTCATCCTTCGATCCGTCGTCAATCACAAGTATCTCATGCGCAGGGAGAGTCTGCGCTATGGCTGACTCGATCGCTTTCCCGACGAACTCAGCCGCATTATAAGCCGGTATGATAACGCTAATTTGCGGCGTGGACATTGAAATTACTCCTGAACTGCAAAAACCTGATCTGGCAGAGCCAGTACGCGGATAAAACAGAGCGTTTTCGCTCTGACGTTGGAACGTCAGAGCGCTATTCTATCGAAACAATCAAGTACTCAAAACTCTTTCATACACTTCAGTCGTCTTCGAGACCATCAGATCGCGCGTAAAAAGCGAAGCGACGCGTTGTCTTCCCGCTTCGCCCATCGCCTCGCAAAGCTCTCGGTTCAATGCCAGCGTTTCCAGAGCATTCGCCAGAGAATCGGAGTCTTTCGGGGGGACTAAAATGCCCGTCTTACCGTTCAAAATCGCTTCAGGAACTCCGCCTATGCTCGTCGCGACGACAGGAAGCCCGGAACCGCTCGCCTCCAAGATGGCGATGGGGAAAGCCTCGACAAGCGAGGGTTGGACGTAGATATCGGCGCAGTCCAGCAACAGGCTGACGTCGTTGCAGAACCCCAGAAATAGGACTTGCGTTTCGATGCCAAGCAGAATCGCCAAGCTCTTCAAGTCCGCTTCGAGAGGTCCGGTTCCGGCGACAAGCACGCACGCTTTGGGACAAAGTTTCAGAAGTTTCGGCATCGCTCTCAAAAGGTGTTCGTACCCCTTGTACTCATGCAGGTTGCCGATTGCCGCGATCACGACGCTGTCAGGGGGAAGCGATAGCGCTTTTCTCGCCTCCTCTTTGGAGCGTTTTCTTGCGATGCGCGCCACCTCGATGCCATTGTGAATCACCGTAACGAGGTTCTCCGGAAATCCGCAACGTTCGCGCCACTCGCGCGCCGCCGCCTCGCAACAGGAGGTAGCATGATGCAACGCCCCCATGCTCCACTTTTCCAACTGACGGTAATGTTTGCCGCCGCGAGTCCCTTGCAGATCATAGGAGGGAAGAACATGAAACGTGCCGATCACGCGATGAATTCCTGCGAGGCGAGCGGCGATGGGCGCAGGTTCTGCGCCCGTATTGTTGCTATGCAGAAGATCGACTTTCCGTTTGAGAAAGAGCTTTCGCAAGCGCATCGTCTCTCGCATCATTCCCATCGACCATGCTGCGACGGGAGGTATTTTCGGTCTTTGGGATTTGGAGAGAGTTTTTGAGAAAGCATCAACCGTTTTGCCGCTCTCCGCTTCGCTCAAAGCGCCTGGCTCGCCTTCCAAATAGATCATCTCCGTTCCCAGCGCGGAAAGGTCTTCGTGCCAGAGACGAGGCACAGGGGCGAAGAAGACAGGCGAGTAGCGATCTCTATTCAACCCGCCGATCACTTCCGCGAGATAACGCCCGGTTCCGGCTCTATGCAATCCGTCGTCAAAGAAACCGATACTCCGTCGCATATCAATTTCTCGGCATCTGACAAATGGCGCAGATGACGCTCGGCGGTCCGTCGCTGATTGAAACTCCGCGATTCCAGGGCATCAAGTAGCCTTCGTCGATGTTCAGTTCAAACGCCATCGCTGCGTTTTCAGTGATGCCGACCTTCTCGCCTGCAGGAACGGAGGAGTTGCGATTTCCTTTTAACGCGCGAATAATGGGTAAAACGGCGTACTGCCAACGAGGGCGCGACCAGATCCAGCCGCAATTTTGCGCATACCATTCCGTTTTCCATGCGTGCGCGGCGATGTGTTTTCGGAAATCCGCTTCGCCCATCTCGGAAGGGTGAAAGGGGTTGCCGCTGTGCCCTCCGCCATAGGCATCGGAGTTCGGCGTCGTGATGACGGCGATTCCGCCGGGAGCCAGACATTTGTAGATTTGCGCGAGAAGCGCCGCCGGATCAGGAACATGCTCAATTCCCTCGAAACAGGTTATCAGGTCCCATTCCGCAATTCCGGGAAGGTCCGTGCAAGCGTCTCGCACCTCGAAGCTCATGTTCGGAAGTTGGGGTTGCGCCTGTGCCGCTAGGATGGCTTCGTCCGATATATCGACTCCCATGACCTTCACTGCTCCACCCGCCGCGAGAATCAGCGAGCCGTAGCCCACGCCGCAACAGACATCGAGCACGCGAGAACGAGAAGCCCACTGCAATGCGAAACGGTAGCGCCCGACGTGATCTCGATAGACCGCAAGATCCTCGGCGCCATTCAAACGCTCTACGAACTCGTGCGTATTGGGCGTGGCATACGCAGGCGCGGAACTAGTAGACATAACACTCTCCCTCCAACATCTGAAACCCATACCGTTCGTCGATATAGGGGTGTTCATTGACTAAAAATTGGGGACCGATCATCTCATGATAGTCCGCAAGGTGTTGCTTATCGCTCAAAAAAGCGGTGACGCCGTAACTGCCGGGAACGAGATTCAGCTTTCCTAAATCAATTCCGACCTGGCTCTTGCCTACTGGAAACGAAATTCCGTCCGGATGCATCGATCTCGAAGTCCAGCCGCAGACCGTTCTTGCGTCCGATCCGGGAAAAATGAGATGAATGTGGACATTCTCCAGGGACTGCTGAGCGCTCACTTCAAGCGTCACGCACATCCCCTGCCCGTATCGAAATTCGTCCGCAGGCAGTTGAGTTTCACGATCTAAAATCTCGCATTTGGTAAGAAGCAGAGGCGAGTCCGCTTTCGTATGAGACTGTCCGCTCGCTTCGTTTGTAGAGGTGTTCTTTGCGTTCTGATACTGTTGCAAACCTTCGAGCGTATCCCCCACGAACTGCGGCGAGCCATGCTCCATGAAGATGACTTTGTCGCAAGTCTCCCGGATCGTGGGCAGATAGTGGGAAACAAGAATGAGAGTGCCGTTTCGTTTTAGATAATCGGCGATCCAGTCTGCGCAACGGACTCTAAACGCGCCGTCCCCGACTGAGAGAACTTCATCCACGAGAAGAATGTCCGGGTCGCAATGAATCGCGACTGAGAAGCCGAGTCGCACATACATGCCGCTGCTGTAGGTTTTTACCGGAGCGTCGAGTATGCTGCCGGAGAGACCGGAAAAGTCCACGATGTTGTCGAATTTTTTGTCCAGCTCGCGTTTGCTCATGCCCAGAATCGTGCCGTTGAGATAGACGTTTTCTCTGCCTGTAAGCATCGGATGAAAACCCGCTCCCACTTCTATGAGCGCTCCGATTCTGCCGCGCATTTTGATGCGTCCCTTGTCGGGTCGAATGATCCCGTTCAAAGCTTTAAGGAGGGTGCTTTTCCCCGCTCCGTTGTGCCCGATCAGACCGAGCGACTCTCCCTGATTTAGTTCGAAGGAGATGTCTTGTAGCGACCAGAACTCTTTCGGACGAAGTTTCTGATCCGGCTTGATTCCAAGAATGTCTCTAGCGATGTCCTGAATCGAGTAGACCATTCCGCTTTTAAGGCTTCGGCAATATTTTTTTGAGACGTTTTCAACGCTTACGGCTACTGACATGGACATCGTACAAACGGAGAAGCTGCGCGACGCGCGAAAGACTCGACTCCGTTCCTTTCTTGCAAACTGCTAATTGCGATATCGGCTATACTCGCTCGGCGATTCGCATCTCCGCGAGGTGGAATATTCGCCATGCGATCAGGAAAATGATCAGGCTGACGCCGCAACCGATGGCGTAGTTGAGGGGCTGAGTGAGATGCCCGACAGAGGTCAAATCCTGAGCGGCTATCACAAAAGGACTTACCGGATTGACCACGTTCACGAGAGCCATAGTCCCTTTTTCGGGAGCGGGGTAAACGACCGGAGTAAGGAACATCCAGAAGGTTAAAAGAAAAGTGACGATCTGCCCGGCGTCTCGCAACACTCCGTTTATCAGTCCGAAGATCAGCCCTAGCCCGATCGTGAACAGGCAGAGCGGGATGATGGCAAAAGGAATAAGAATGACGGTCCAGTGCGGAACGACGTGAAACAGAACGAATCCGGCGGCGAGCAAAACGATTCTAATCAGGAATTCGAAGACCGCTTGCCCGAAAGCCGCGATGATGAGCGTCTCGCGGGGAAAGTTGATTTTCGTGATCAAAGCCGCCGCGCTGACAAGGGCTTGCGTCGAATTTGCAAGTCCGCTCGCAAATAGTTGCCAGACGGACATTCCCACTAAAAGGAAAACCGGGTATGGAAGAGTCGTCTTGTGAACAGGGAGAACGTTTGCACGGCTGAGCCAGGAAAAAGTGGCGGTCGTGACCAGAACGGGAAGAATCGCCCAGACGAGACCGAGGGCGCTCTGGCGGTACCTCGCAGAAAAATCTCGTAGAAAAAGCTGCCAGGTGAGTTCGCGAGTGGCAACTAGCTCCATCACCATTTCGATCCACATCTTCAAACCGAGGCCGAGATGACCGTCCGGCGTGTACACAACCTCTTTTACAGGCGTGTTTTCAGTCGAATCCGACCCCTTCAAACTATCTTTATCCCCTGCATCCCCAGGATACTGCATTTTGAGGCGCGTCGGAGCAGAATCGATTTCCATTGCTTACTTCCACTATTTCATCTCGCCTTTCAAAATTTCAAATGGCGAGAGGGTTGAGAGGCGGCGTTTGACCGCCTCAATTTATGACAGGAGAGGCTCAAACGGCCTCTATCGCAACACCTCTAAAATACAAATCAACAAAAATTCGTGCAATCTATTTCGCGTCTAAGGCTCGTAAACTGCTTATACTAACCTGCTTTGTTCGGCGCTTCCTGCCCCCTATCTAACGCCTTATCACCTGAGTTTTATAGCAATCAAGTAGATCGCGACGATGGAAACGGCGCTGATTGCAGCGATCTTCAATAGATCCTGGAACAGCGTTTGCGGGCTGCGCCTGAAATCGTTTCGCCCCTTCCCAGTCGATATTTGTTGAATGACCGGAAGGCTCATCAGCAAGTAGAGAATCGGAACATAAGTTCTAGAGATGAAAAAAGCCGCCATCAGGAAAGCCGCCAACGAAAGTTGCGCCCCGATCCGATCCAGATCTTCGGGCGTGCGAGTTATGAAACCCACGAATGTTCCTGCTGGTTTTTCAACTGCCTGTTTCGAGCCGACAGTCAGTTTTCGGCTAAAGTCGGGAGCGCGAATTTCGTGCCCGCCTCGCTCCGGAGGCTTACGCGTCGCCTCCGATTCCTGGCGGTTCTCCGGCTTCACGAAGCAGTAGTAGATGCAACCGATCCAGAAAAAATAACCGGGCAACCCCAGCTCCGCAAAGCACAGAACGAACGAGTTATGCGCAGTCATTCCTCCGTTGGCGTCTGCAAACTGCCCATACCCGACTCCCGTGACAGGATGCGAAATGAGTTGCTGCACCCCATTGCTCCAGAACCAGAATCGACTGTTCGCCGACTCTTCTCCAGTGTCCAGCTCCGACATACGGCTCGGGCCAAACTTTATAAAGGCGAATCCGACGATCACGGCGAACGCCACCGCTAACCAACGAGGCCTCCAGAGAATGAAGAGAAAGCAACCCGCCATGCCCATCAGCGCCAGCATTCCTCCCCGCGAGTTCGTGAGATAGATGCTGTAGACCAGAAAAACGGAGAGCGCTGTCAAGAGTCCGCGAGCGGCTCCTTTTGATCTGAGAGCCATTGAAAAAGCGAGGGCGAGTCCGGCTACAATGGTCGCTGAAAGGTCGTTCGGATCGCCGAAAATTCCTGTTCCTTGCGACTGAAACTCGTCTCCGCGCTTAAGACCCGCCCCCCCGAAGAAGAGGAAAACGGAGTATCCTGCGAGATAGACCGTAAATGCGAGCACGGCGATCAGGAAGTGGTTGTAACGTTTGGGCGTGTTGACCAGATTCAAAATCATAAAAACGAGCACGACAAGCCGGGAACCGTCCGTTATCGCAGTGCGTATTTCGCCTCCCGCAACGCTCGAAACGATGGTCATCCCTGCAAAAAGAAGCAACATTCCATTCAGCGGCGTACGGACAGGGGGGGATTTGTCCATCACTTTTTGAAGGAAGACGCTGAAAATCGTCACGATCGATGCGATCAGGGTGAGGTGCAGCCCGGCGAGGGCGGGCATCGTGTCCTCAGGGCGAATATAGATCAACCCGACGAAAAAAACGAGTCCCCAGAAAGGGTAGACAAGACCGATTCCCAGACAGATGACGCTTATGACGATCGCGGTGATCTGAACTTCGTTCTGAGTTCCGTAGCCGTACGCAAGGGCGAGCGGCGCGAAAATCCCCGCCAGAATAAGCAGTAGCGCGCTCCTGAGCGGCAGGCTTCTCTCATCTGGATTCCGGTATTCGATAAAAGCTGGAGTTTGATCTTCCGGGGTGTTCATTTGTCCATTTTATCCCGGTTCGGCATGACCACGACGAGTATCGTACGGATCAAAATCGAGATGTCCAACCAGAGCGAATAGTTCGAGACATAGATAAGATCGAAGCGGAGTTTGTCGCGAGCGTCGGTATGATAGCCGCCGCATATCTGTGCCAATCCGGTGATTCCGGGGCGAACTTGATGTCTCTGTGCATAGGCGGGCGTCTGAATGAGAAATTTCTCCACGAATATCGGACGCTCCGGACGCGGGCCAACAAGACTCATTTCGCCTCGAAGAACATTCCAGAGTTGAGGAACTTCGTCGAATCTCGTCAGCCGAATCCACTTGCCGATGGTAGTGAGGCGAGCGTCAAGAGTTCCTCTTGCGAGGATCGGTCCAGTCCGCGTCTCGGCGTCCATCACCATCGTTCTAAATTTGTAGAGCGTGAAAGGGCGTCCGAATCGACCCGTTCGCACTTGCGAGAAGACCGCCGGTCCTTTAGAAGTCATTTTGACGAGCAGGAAGACAATCAGGCAAAACGGAGCAAGAAGGGTCAGAGAGAAAGTCGCTAAAAGGATGTCTGATATGCGCTTCACTCGATCTCGCAGATCATTGGAATGCGCCACCAGATGAACGAGCGCTATGTCTCCATGACTTTCAACCTTCGTCATGCTGAGCATCGTTTCGTAGGGCGACGGAACGACTCTCACGATGATCTCCGGGTAATTGATAGCGAGGTTTTCCGCCATTTGCTGTTGCCAGGTCGGAGCGTATGCCAGAATCACCTCGTCTATAAAGTAGCGTTTAATTAGTGTGGGAACTTGATCCCGATGTCCCAGTATGGGGTATTCTCCGGGAAGAAACGAATCAGGGTCATCGTCCGCGAATCCGACGATATAGTTTTTATCCTGCCCTTCAAGGCTTTTTGCGAGGGTCTGCCCGACTTTCCCGGCTCCGACGATCAGGATTCTGTGCAACCCGATCGTGTGCCTCCACTCCGGAGAGGTGTAGACTCGCTCGACAGGTTCCGTGAGGGGCAACATCGTCGCTTCCGTGCTGAGCGGACTCGGCGCAAGCGCCTTTGCGCGACGTAGCGTAAAGTAGATGACACAGGCTGAAGCAATCCATGCCACCAGAAAAATTCCTATGGAAATCAACAGCCAGTAACTCATGTTTAACGCGTTTCACTCCTTTGAAGTGGGTTGAGCAGAGAGACGTCGGACTTAAAATCCGTTTAGAATTGAGAAAGCCCGCTTGTGCGGGGTGAGAACCTCGCCCCCGCTGTCAATGACTTGAAATTAATCTGCGGGGGCTTCAATTCGCGGTCGCTTATCCTCCGCTCCGATGTTCCGACTGCAAGGAACGGAAGCCGCAGAGAAGGATGACTGAGACTTTCAAAGCGATTATGAGGCGTTGCGCCAATCGCTGCCGACTCGCCATTCGCCATTGCGCCAGTCTCGACCCTCGTGGGTCCTTTTTTCATCCGGAGCGCCGACGGGAGCGATTGCGGGCGCGCCGATGGTCTGAGTGTCCGCCATGTTCCGAATTCGACTCACAAGGGACTCGCACTCTTTGCTCAACGATTCTATGCGCGCTTCCTGCTCTTTGTAGAAGGCGCCCGATTTGACAGTATTCTCTTCCGCTTTATTTCGAGCTTCCGCCAGCATCTTGTCCATTTCGGCGGTCATGTAGGCTCGTTGCGCGGCAAGCTCGTCCTCGACCTTGGAACGGTAGTCGGCGGGCGTTGCACCAGATGCGTGCGTCGCAAGCGGGGCTTCTACGGCGTTGGACCGAATGTCGTTGATTTCAGCGCGAAGACGCTCTGCGTCCAACTGGAAGGACTCGGCTCGCGTGTTCGCTTCTTCCGTGTGTCGGCGGGCTTCCGCCACGAGCGAGGCGGCGTTTCTTTGCGCGTTGGCGATCAGAATCTCAGTCTCCTGCCGCTCTTCCGACAACATCTTCTCGGCTTCCTGACGCGCCTCCGTCAGCATCTTGTCGTAGTCGGATTTGGTTCGCGCTCGCTCTTCATTCAGCTCTCGCTCCAACTCTTTGCGCTCCGCTTCAAACTCTGCGAGACTGTGCGATCGCTCGCTCTCTCTCAACTCGAATTCCTGTAGTCGCGTTCGAGCGAGTTCGAGTTCGGTAGAGGTTTCGTCAACGATCCGCTGAGAGTCGTCTTGACGATTGTTTTCCTGATCCATCTGCTGAAGCAGGGTCTCCAATCTAGCGTTCATTTTGCGTACATAGTCGTCCACAGGACCCACGGCATATCCGCTGATCGCTCGGGGGAAACCTCCCGGCGGGGTCTCAAATCCATTAGCCATTTCTAACTCCTTCTTGCTAGGTTGAACTGAATTCGCCAACTGGTCTGAAGGCGAGTTGAAGATCGGTTCGATAACTCTCTGCCTGACGGTAGGCATGGGTATGTAGTCTGGGATTTTTTCTGAGACAGGTTCTTCGACTTGAGTCGATATCGGAGCCTCGGCAATCGGCGCCTGAGCGGCGCTGAGGGTCTCTTCCGAAGGCGTCTCCGCATGGATAGCAGTAGAGAATTCTTCTTCTTTGACAGGAACCGGAAGATCGGCAGGGTCCTCAAAAAGAGAATTGGAAAATTTATGCCGTCCTGAGGGCGAACCCGACTCGATCGCTGCAACCGGCGAATCATGAATGTACTGCGTCGCAGGAGGAGCGTAGCTCTGATAGCTCCCAAGCAACGAGGGGGGCGCATCCACCAGGATCGTTCCTAGAATCGGTATTTCGGACTGTTCCAGAACGTCTTTCAACCTCTGTTCCGCTCCAGTGAGCGGTTCCACTGCGCGAACGCACAGGAGGGCGCCGTCGACGATGGTCGCAAGGCTGAGAGTATCGCTGTAGAGACTCGCGTTCGAGGTGTCATACAGGACATAGTCCGCCTTTGCATTAAGTATCTCGGCCATTTTGTTCAAACGAGCCGACCCGAATAGTTCCCAGGGATTTCCATATTCAGGACCGCTTAGAATTACGCTTAAATTTTCCACGTCCGTCTTGTTAATGGCCTTTTCGATGACGCCAGGCTCCGGCTTCTGAAGGATGTTCGTCAATCCGAAGACGTTCTTCATGCCGAAGACTTTGTGAAGCGCCGGATGTCGGACGTTCGCGTCTATCAAGATCACGGAGTGCCCTGATTGCGCCAGAGTGATCGCCAGGTTCGTGACCGTTCGCGTGTTGCCCTGTCCGGATTTCGCAGCAAGCACCATCATCGAGCGATAGTATCTATTCTGGGGAGTCAGCAGATGTTGCCCCAAAAAGCGATAGGCTTCCGCCTGCGGCGACTGCGGATGAAGTTCTGCGGCGCGCGCCCAATCTTGCAGAAGCGCATCGCCGTGAGGCGGCGGAATGACAGCTAGCACTCTGGCAGGAAGGACTTGATCCGCCTCTTGCATCGATTTCAACCGCTTATCCATACTATCGAAAATGACTGCAAGCGAAGTGGACAACAAAAAAGCCGCTAAAACCGCAAGGATGAGAATTTTCTGATTTCGCCCGCTCGTCGTGTTCATCGGCGGATTGGAGTCGCCCACTCTTGCGACGATTTCCAGACTGTTGTTCCTCTTCGCCAGGTCCAAAGCGGATTGAGCGTTGTTCAATCTAGCCGCTAATCCTGCGCGATGCTCCGATTCAGCATCAATTTTGCCCTTCAACACGCTCATGGGACTGCTTGTGCTGCGAAGTCGAGCCAACTCCCTTTCCGCCTCCGCGATATTAGCGTCTTCGGAGCGAGCGAGCGCCTGATCTTTCGCAATCAATTTCTTCAGTTCATCCATAGATCTCGGCTTTTCAATCATTAAGGGGTTGGGAACTGTCGATCTGACCTGCTCGGTGCGCGCATTCTCCAGCCTTTTTACAAGAACGGCTTTCCGCTCAAGCAGGCTTTTGACTTCCGGGTTCTCGTCCGTGTAGCTTGCTCGTTTCAGCCTCAATTCATCATCTAATTTATAGATGTCTTCTTGAATCCTATCTTGAAGCACATTTGTGGTGCCGGGTCTAAACTGCGTGATCGTGTCCGGAGTTCCGCTGTTCGATTGAGTCTGCAGTAGGCTTTGATTTTGCACTACGGAGCTGTTCGCTTGATCTTTGGCGTATTTCGCGCTTTCAAGTCTTCTCTGCGCGATCACGATTTCGCTATTCGGGTCTATTCCGTTGATCTTATTGGCTTCAATGCTGTTCTCATACTGTCCTCGAAGGGCGTCCAGCTTTTTTTCGCTCTCTTTGAGTTGAGTTGCTATGAGGTCAGAGTTGTTGCGCGCTTGATCCGTTCCGATGCTCTGATTTTTTCGAATAAAGTTTTCAGCAAGCGAATTTGCAAATTTTTTTGATCGAATAGGATCCGTATCGCTGTAGCGCATTTCGAAGAGACGCGTGCCTTTCGACTCGAATTCGATCTTCTCGACCAGCTTGGGGAGAGGCATCGATATGTTTGCGCTTCTTGCTGCCGCTGTGACGACGTCTTCGTCTTTCACAAGCGCCCCGAAGATTTCGGTTCTGGCGCCCCTCTCCAAATTTTCGCTGTCCTGAGACTGAGTCTGAGCGTTCAGGATAGGCGAAGTGGATGTGATGGCGAATTTCACTGTGGATTGCCACTTCGCAGGAAGAACGCGAGTCACCAGCCAGACTAGTCCCAAGGTGAGAGCCATGCTAAAGATGATCAGCCACTTGCGTTTTCCAATGATTTCCGATACGCGTTTAAGATCCATATTCTTCCCCTATGCCGAAATTGTCCAACGGGCTAGACGCCTGTGACTCTGAAAGTGCCATTTCGGGGTTCTTTGTGCAATATTCAATGATTCTAGAAGAAAGAGACTCGGAATCACAGCCATTCAGAAGGACGCCGCAGTTTTGAACTGTCGCCCTCACGGCTTCCGCTCTCAAACAGTCGGGGTTCCGGTCAGTCGGTCGCTTTTCAGGGGTTCGGCGAATTATCGACTGGAGTCCGCGCGTCATTCGATCAGGTCTTAAGCCTGGAGTAATGCCGAGGGAATTCATGCTGACTCCAACCGACGCAAACGGGACGTTTTCCCCTGCGACCTGTTTAGTATCGGGCGATAGCTCTTAGTTGATTACCTGTGAATAGCGATTCTTGCTGGAATTTTCTTGCCAATTCGAGTAAAACCAGGGAGTCGGGGAATGCACGGATGCAGTCGGGCGTGTAATTAAGTTGAGTAAGTCGATACTATTTCTGGTGTGGAGAATTGATTCTCCATTATTTTTACTTTGTAATCGAGTTGCAACAATGACTTATTCGCGCCAATAATTATTAGCGCTGTTCATGAAAACTCTCGGTCAATCAAGTCTTGAAGCATCATGAATGAACCCGGATTTATTCAGTCTATTTAGGAGCAGTTGCAATGAACGTTGCTATCACACTATTTGTCGGCGCCTGGGTTTTGATGCTCTACGCTTATATCGGTTTCCCTGCTTTGCTGGCGCTTTTCGCCAAATTTGTCGGCAAGGAGCCTGTTTTTACGCCTTCCGATGATAAGGCGGAATTATCGGAAAGCAAATTGCCTCGAATCGCGATCATCGTTGCAGCTTTCAACGAGGAAGCCGTCATCGCGGACAAATTGAAAAATACCTGGGCGCTTGACTACCCGGCGGATCGAATTGAACTCTGGGTCGGTTCCGACGGTTCGTT
>JAYVOT010000668.1:0-5310 GCA_043757795.1 Chthonomonadaceae bacterium
GCCAAGAGCGCGTCACGCTCGCGCCCATTCCAGCGCGCCCAGAGAATATGAAAGAAGAGTGACGAACTTTCTGATTCGCTCGCTTTGCACAAAGCCGGGAAACGACTTACCATGATAGAAGTCATTGCAAAACTATACGCGTGGTATGGAGTGCATCCGCGCCTAAAATCCCCGAAGAGGACGCCGTCCAATTTCGGTTTACCTTTTGAAGAGGTCTCGTTTGCCTCAAACTGTTCAAAAGGAGTCAAACTTGCAGGCTGGTTCATTCCAGTTGAAAATCCTAAAGCGGTGATATTGCTCTGTCATGGAGTTGATGCTAACGCCTCCTGTTTGGTCCACAAAGCTGCTATGTTCGCTGAAGCGGGTTTCTCGACATTGCTCTTCGATTTTCGCGCCAACGGCAGAAGCGAGGGCGAATATTGTACGCTCGGCTTTCTGGAAAAAGAGGATGTTCTGGGAGCAGTCAACTATTTGGGAACCAGAGAAGATACGAAATCTCTCAAAATATTCGCCCTTGGCGAGAGTTTAGGAGGTTCGGCGATCATTCGAGCGGCGGCGGAAACCGACAAAATTCGTGCGATCATTTCTGAGGCTACTTTCGCCTCTCTTAAAGATGCGATAGCGCAACGGTTGAAGCCGTTAGGAAAACTGGGCGAAAGAGTCTACAGTCGACTTGAAGAGATTGCCAGAGTGAAATACGACATAGACTTTGAAGAAGTTTCGCCGGAGAATGTCGTACATAGTATTTCTCCCAGACCAATTCTTTTCATTGTCTGCGGGTGGGATATTCTATGCTCAAAAGAGGAATCCGAGAGGCTCTACAATGCCGCGGGAGAGCAAAAAGAGCGTTGGTACGCCCAGCGCGCGCTCCATACTTTTGCTTGCCGAACTCACCCTGAAGAGTATAAAAAACGTGTGACGAATTTTTTCTTAAAAGCCTTGCAACTTGAGTAAGCGGAAGAGAGCGCATCAGCATCTCTCCCGCTTATTATGTAGAGTTCAGACGCTGATACTGACGCCGCCAACGCCGTCGTCAGAGACTTTGCATCCGAAAACGTCGGAAAAGAGCGCCAGCGGAACCCAGAGCGATCCGCCGCCCATAGAGGGTCGTGATGGAAGCGTGTAAGTTTCAGTGCCTGTGGTCACATCGTCATTGTCCGCCTGCACATTGACTTTTTTACCGTTGAGTTCCAATTCGGCCATTTTGTCCGTGTTGTTCCAGGTAGCATAGCCCCCCAACAACTCCGTAACCTTGCCGGCCGGAACGAAGGTGACTCCGCCGATATCTTCCGCTGCGGGAAGCTCTACAGCCTCGCCATTGATTGTGTATGCCATATTTAGAGTTTCCTTTACTACTAGTGTTTCTTGGACATGAGCATATTCATTACTTTGTCGGTCGACTTCGCGTCGGCAACGGCTTTCATCGCTGCGTCGCCAGCGGCTTTTTTCGCCGTATTGTCTGTGACGTCGCCTTTGAGCGTGACCTTGCCGTCTTTATGCTCGACCATGATCGTCTCCGCTTTCAGATTGGCATCCGCTTTGATGGCAGCTTCCACTTTATCTTTGACTTCATCCGCAGGCGCAGCAGGCGGCGTGGCGGGAGTTGTCGCGGGCGTAGTGACCGGCGTCGTGCCGGAAGTCATTTTGTCTTCCTCTTTTTTGTCGCCGCAACCGATGACTCCGATGCTGAATAGTCCTAGCACGGAAGCCAGCAATAGAAATTTCTTCATTAGTGTGTTCACTCCTGAGCCCGCATCATGCAGGCTGATAAAATGTGGGAATCTCGCTTTTCATCATGAGTTGAAAGCGTATATACTCTACCTGAAAAATCGAAATAACACGATATTAGCGCAATGAATTTGATTCCCGAAACTATCGGAACCGATTTTGGTAGGGTATTCACAGCTATAACCGAATCTGCAAGAATTTCGAATTTGCATCGGAAGGAATTCAACGCCTCTTTAGTGAATAAGAATCCTATCATGAATTATGCGATCTGCAACGAAACTTTTCAAGGTTGGGATTGGGCTGAAACTTGCGCTGCAGTAGCTGAGCACGGATACGACGGTATCGAGATAGCGCCTTTCACGCTTGCTGAAGATGTCAGGGCGCTCTCTTCACACGCAAGAAAAGCGCTCTCAGACACTGCGAAACGATCCGGCTTGAAAATAGTGGGTCTGCACTGGTTGTTGGTCTCCCCGAAAGGCATGTCTCTCACTACTCTCGACGAAAAATCAAGAACTCAAACCTCGGAGTATCTTGCGGCGCTTGTCGATTTCTGCGCCGATTTGGGAGGCGAAATTTTGGTGCTCGGCTCGCCTGGGCAGCGCAAAATTCCCCCCGATGATAAAATTCAAAACGTTGAATCCCGCTTTCTCAACGCTCTTGCCCCCGCTATTGAACGCGCGGAATTTCATAAAATAACGCTTTGCCTGGAACCGCTCCCTGCACCGGAAGCAGACTTCATTTTGACGCTTGATCAGGCGAGAACGCTGATAAATCGAGTCGATAACCCATATATAAAGACGATCTTCGATGTCAAAAGCGCTTCAAGCGAAGGCGTTTCATTACAAAGTTTAATTAACAAGTTTGCTCCAATGATCGCCCACGTGCATGCGAACGATGCCAATCGCCGTGGTCCAGGATTTGGAAATACTGATTTTGTTCCAATTATTTCCGCCTTAAAAAACATTGACTACAAGGGATACGTGTCTGTGGAAGTTTTCGATTATACGCCCGATCCCGTTACGATTGCCAGAGAATCCCTCGCATACTTGAAGAGGTGCGCATCAGGAGTTGCCAATGATGAAAGTTCGTGTTGAAGCGGGATTTCATGATCGAATGGACTGCCCTGTCACTATTGAACCTACTCAAGCGATGTTGGGTAAAAACTGGGCGCTCGTTACGCCTTCGAGTTCGGCCCCGCTTCAATTCATTGACGACGAAAACGCAGCTTTTTTGCTCGAAGAGCGTTTGCCTGCCGGGAGTTCCATTGAATATGAAATAGTGGAGGTCGAATCGTCGCCTCCAGTAGTGATGCTGACGGAATATCAAAATCATCTCTCGATCAAAGTGAATGACGACCTACTGACGAACTACTGTTTCGGAGATGTCCCGGCGCGACCCTATTTTTTCCCGCTCTATGCGCCCGGTCTTATTTCCTGCACGAGAGGCTACCCCATGATTCCAGTGGCGGATGGCGAGACTTCCGATCATAAACATCATCGCTCTGTTTGGATCGCGCATGGCGAAGTGAACGGCGTTGACAACTGGTCTGAAGAACCGGAACACGGTTTCACAAAACATTGCTCTTTTAATAAAATCTCGAGTGGATCTGTTTTCGGCGGTTTTGACTCGGGTAGCATTTGGACTGACTCCATCGGCAAATCGTTGCTGAATCAACAACTGGAAGTGAGAGCGTGGGCTTCAGCTTCGAGTTCGGTTCAACTACTGGATTTCAAAATCGAACTAACGGCAGCTTTCGGCGACACTCTATTTGGCGATACGAAAGAAGGCGGTATTCTCTCTGTTAGAGTCGCTTCCGAATTGGATGTCCCGAAAACCGGACGAATCACGAACGTTTACGGAGGAGTTAATGAAGGAGAGACCTGGGGAAAAGCGTCGCATTGGTGCGACTATTCCGGCTTGATAGGGGGCGAAGCAGTGGGCATCGCAGTGCTGGACCACCCTCACAGCTTTCGACACCCCACTCACTGGCATGTCCGAAACTACGGATTGATGACCGCGAATCCATTTGGTTATTCTCATTACACGAATGGACTGAAAGAAGGAAGTCATCTCTTGAAATCCGGCGAAACATTGAGCTTCCGATATCGAATGATTTTGCACAGGGGAGACGTTTGCGAATCAGGAATTTCACAACACTACTTGAACTACTGTTCGCCGCCAAAAGCGACGATACTGCTCTAAACTTGAAGGAAGTGAGTTGGACATGGGATATTCAGTAAATGATCAAGCTCCAAAGCAGAATAATTTAACCTGGCTATGGATAGTTTTGGGAGTGGGATGCGGGTGCAGCGTACTGGCTTTTATTGTCTTGGCGGCGATTCTCTTGCCTGTTTTTAGCCAGGCGCGGAATAAAGCAAGGAGCATTAGTTGCATCAGCAACCTTCGCAACCTCGGGACCTCGATGCAAATGTATGTCCAGGATAACGATGAAAAATTTCCTATAGCTGACTCGTGGACCGAAAGAACGTATCCGTACTATAAGAATTACAACATTACCAAATGTCCAACTGTTTTTTCTGTCAACAACGCGCAGTACGGCTATGCCTACAACGACAAAGTCGCAGGAGTAAGCCTTAGCAAGATTAAAAATCCCGCGATCGGTTCGCTTATCTACGACTCTTCCAACCTGCAAAAAAGCGCTCACGACGCCTTCACTAGCCTGCCGGTTCCTGGTAGACACGGAAACGGAAACAACATAGCTTTTCAGGACGGACACGTTAAATTAGTGCCTTCATCCGGGAGTTCAAGCGGTGAGTGAAATAGTAATATCTTTTGAACCGAGGTCTCATAAGCTCTTCGCGCAATCGGTCAATGACAGGAGTTCTAATGCCGGAATATGACAGTTCGAGTTTCGTTCCCCCGCCCGCAAGATTTCGAATCCCACTTTGGGGGTGGATTGTGACAGGTTGCGCTGTTATCCCGATTTTATTCGTCGCTCTTTTCACTGTCGCTATCTATCCAGTTTTAAAAAACCTGCGACAGTCAGCGCGCGACATGAAAAAAGGCGAAAATTGCATGTCGAATCTCCGACAAATAGGATTCGCTATGCAAGCCTATTCGCAAGATTATGACGACCACTATCCTGCCGCATCCAGTTGGATGGATGACGTAGGATCCTATGTCACACGAAACTCCGATTCAAACTACGTGCTTCAGTGCCCGATTGTCCGATCCGCTTCTCCGAAATCATTCGGTTACGCCTTTAACAGCAGACTGAACTTGAAAACGGTTTCAAAGATAAAAAATGCTGCGACGACGGAGTTAATCTATGATTCGAGCGCGTTAATTCGCAACGCAAACGATGAAGTCACAAGTTTGCCTACTCCGCCTCGCCACAAAGCAAGAGCTGTGAAAGGCAAAAAAACAATAGCGATCAACTTCATGTGTTTTGTAGACAGTCATGTCAAAGCCTTGACTCAAGAAGCCAAGCCTGTTGATGTGATTACTACTGAAGGCAATCAATAAGTAATCGAGTTCACTAGATTCTAAAATGGAGAAAATATGAAGGTACATGTGAAGATTTCGATGGAGGGCATCTCCGTAAATGAACCGTTCGAGGGT
>JAYVOT010000669.1:0-5310 GCA_043757795.1 Chthonomonadaceae bacterium
GGGGGAGTGATCAGAGTGGGTATGAGCAGCGCAGCCGTTCAGACGGCAAAAGTGGTGACGGAGCTTCATCGCTTGCTCGATCAGGGCAAGGACAAAGGCTTCCTCACTATCGACGAGATCACCGACAGTTTGTCTCATGACGACATGGACACGGGTCAGGTGGACGACTTGCTTGAGATTTTCGCCCGTGAAGGGATCGAAGTCATTCATAAAATAGCGTCCAAGCGCAACTTTGTCGCGCCTCTCGTCGAAGACAAAGTTCCTATCGTGACAGCCCTGAGAGAAATCGAACTCACTCAAGAAGAACCTATCTCTCTGGAAGGCATTCCGTTGGATGACTCCGTTCGATCCTGGTTGCGTGAAATCGGCAAAACTCCCCTACTCTCCATGACCGAAGAGACTCGCCTTGCGAAGTGCATCGAGTGCGCCAAAGAAGACCCGCTGTCTGCAAAACACGCGAAAGATCGACTTACCCAGGCGAATCTCCGGTTGGTTGTCTCTATTGCAAAACGATACAGCGGCAGGGGCATGTCGTTCCCTGATTTGATTCAAGAGGGCAATATCGGTCTTATTCGCGCAGTAGAAAAGTTTGATCACTCCAAAGGATACAAATTTTCCACCTACGCCACCTGGTGGATCCGTCAGGCGATCACCCGCGCTATCGCAGATCAGGGGCGCACGATCCGAATCCCCGTACACATGGTCGAAACCATCAATCGTCTTATCAAAACATCCGCTCAACTCCTTCAAGACAAAGGACGCGAACCTACTCTGGACGAGCTTGCCGTCGTTTTGGAGATGACGGTCGAGCGAGTTTCCGAAATTATACGCATCGCCCCCGAACCCCTCTCATTGGAAACTCCGATCGGCGAAGAAGAAGACAGCCACCTTTCGGATTTCGTGGAAGACCGAGAAGCGGTCTCCCCGGCGGAAGCCGCCTCGCATCGTATTCTTCGAGAAAACATCGACTTCGTTCTAGATCACCTTACCTCCCGCGAACGCGAAGTGCTGATGATGCGCTTCGGCCTTGAAGACGGATGTCAGAAAACCCTCGAAGAGGTGGGCCGACACTTCCGAGTCACTCGTGAGCGCATCCGACAGATCGAATCGAAAGCGCTTAAGAAACTGCGTAGCGCGCGTTGTTCGCGCCAACTCCGCGCTTGCCTGGAATGGCAGTAAGCGGTCTGAAAACCTGACTTTGAAACCTCTCCCAGACGGGGGAGGTTTTTTTGTAAAATTCAACCGCTGACACGCCTCCGTCCCATGACCGCGCCGCATATTGGCTGAGCGGACTCCGGAAGCAAAAAAGCCTGATTCAAGCGAACCTCTTAATTTATTGTGCCTAGACTGGAAGATGGACGATAAAGCGAAGTGAGAAATTAATGCAGTCCTCAAATCCAAGTACTTTTATTACCCGGATTTGAGGACTGCATCGTATTGACTCTTAACTTAAGTTAATCGAGAGAAGCAAGTAAAGGCGTATTCAAACGGAATTCGTTTTTTCAACTATCACTCGAAACAGTTCCGTCTCCGCCGCTTTTGTCCAGAACTGTCCCTCTTCCAATTTTTCAAAGACGCTTGGGAAATCGTTTTTGAGGTCCGGCAATGCGGTCAAAGGCAGATCGGGAATGAGAGGAAAAATGAGCGTTTTGCCAGGAAACCAACCTTCTTTTACGGCTTGCAACCCCTTTTTCGCCGCCAACATGCCGCCGATAGCCGCTAGAGATCGATTAGTCGAAAGTTCCCCGCGCTCCGTCAACGCAACCACTTCCCTCATGTCGGCGAGAGAAGATCCGCTGCTGCCTAAAATCCGGATATTCTTGTCTATCAACTGATTCACGTCGATTTCGGCAAGCGTACCACGCGCCACCCCTGCAAAAATATTGAACCACGCGCCTCTTGCCAGATAGTGTTGCGCGAACTCTATCGCTTCAATGAAAGGAACCATACAAACTATGTCGTCAAATCCATCCCCGGCGCTCAGTTGGGTGAGTTGCGCTTTGAACTCGTCGATTGATAAAGATTTCGGATTTAGAACGCACAACTCTACGCCCTGTTCTTTCGCCTCTTTTGCAAATCGGTCAGTAATACTTTGGAATCGAACCTCGTTTGTCTCCGTCGCGACGATTCTAACGGGGGGATGCTTGAGGTGAATTGCGCGCTGAAGGTGCATCTGTCCCATTGGACCGCCCGCCCCGATGAGCCAGACGATTCCTCCCGGCAAAATGTCAGCCGTTCGCGTTTCCAGATAACTATTGTTCGGGTCTTGACCGGTCGTGCTGAGAAAGTGATGCCGGTTGTAGTGGATTCGCCCGATATCCAATTTAAGGTTGCGATGAAACTTCGGAGCGTCCGTGAAATTCACGATACCATGATCTGCAAGAACGAGAGAGAGGCGCTCCGTCATCTCGTCCGGTATGTCTCCCACGATGAGGATATCGTCAAAACCATGTCCTGATGTTTGATCTTCCTTTAGAGTCAGCCAATCGGTGAGAATCCCGCCCCACTCTTCTCCGCTTGTTCGATCGCAACAGTGGAACAGCTTGTCAGTCGCAAAAACCGTGCGAATCGGAGAGATGTCATCCGTGCAAAGGGTGTCTACAAGATCATAGAGTTGCCCGTTATGAAGTTCGGAAGAGATGGCGAGCAGATAGCCGTCCGGCTTGATCCCTGCCCGGTGTGTCTGATTGTAAGCGGATACGACACACGCCCAGGGTTCCGTCAAAGCGGCCTCGACCAATCCCGTCGACTCCTTGACGGGGAGGAGGTAGCATCCCTCGTCGCCATCAATCATCGCTTCCGGGATGACGCTGTACTCCGCCAACCCGCCCTTAAAATTGTAACCGTAGGCTAGACTTGCGCCCTGATAAAAAACGTCCGCTTGAATCGTGAATCGCTCTCCAAGTTGAAAACGGCTCTGGAGCGAAGCCCCGATCCCGACGAGCGTACAAGCGACCTCATGACCGAGAGTCACAGGGTCGTTAGAAAGATTGCGCCCTTTTAAACGCGGATGATTCTCTCCCAGATTGATAACCTTCGTATCGGAGAAACAGAGACCGCAAGCATCCTGTCGAACCAGAAGCTCCTTGTCGCCGAATTCAGGGAGAGGCGTTCGTTCAGGAGCGTCCATTTTCCCCAAACTCTCAAGACCTGCCCCGTATAGATGCCATCGCAGCATCGTTTTCGGCAAATTTTCTAATCTGTCAGACAAGATACAATCCCCTTTTTGAGCGAAGGCGAAACCTCGCCTTTAAATACGAAGTATTGCGTCGAGCGCTTCGGTATCATCCGACTTTCGTCTCAACGCGAGAAGCTAGTTTTATAGAAAAGATGGAATGAAACCTGGCGCTGGAAGAAAGGAGTCTGCATTCACGGATTTAAAACTCACAAAAGCGGGCGGATTTCTAAAATCCGGACGCGGACTTTTGTCAGTCGTCTCGTCCAATTCAAACCTGTCCCGACCAATCAGCTTTTGCGACGCTCTTCCAACATGAGCGTATGGCGTCATAGTCGGCGTCCGGCAAGACTCCTCGCTCAACGAGTTCAGCGTTTTGCGCCCATCTTTCCGGGTTTGAAGTGCCGACGATCGCCGTGTGAACTCCTGGAACGCTCAAGGTGAAGCGCAAAGCCGCCTCCGCCATCGTCGCCGCTCCTTCCGTTGCGAAGGGATAGTTCAACTCCTTCATTCGATCCCAATAGACTTGAACATAGTCGTTTTCAGGTCTTTCGGCATGAAGCCATACGACGTTGCCGATCGGACGTTTGACGATAATTCCCATTTTCTTTTCGCGAGCAAGAGGCAAATTTTCGTCTATTGCGGATTGATCAAAGAGATTGACTGAAGTCTGAAGCGTATCGAACGCTCCGCATTCAATGGCGTATCTTGCGGCTTGATTGTCGCCGCTATAGCCGACATAACGTACCTTGCCGGCTATTTTCGCTTTTTGAAGAACTTCGATGACCTCTCCCTTTCGCAACATCTCCTCAGAACAGGAGTGGAGCTGAATCAGATCGAGATAGTCGGTTTTAAGCCGATTTAAGGATCTTTCTATGGAACGTTCCAGAAGCGTCAAATCCCAGGATTCTAGTCCTGATTCCGCCCAGGCGTGGCCGCACTTCGTAAAAAGATAGTAGTCTTTCCGGCGATGAGACACAGCATTCCCGATTAAAATTTCGCTCTCCTTGTAGCACTCCGCGGTGTCTATCATGTTCAATCCGGCATCGAGCGCTGCGTTTAAGAGCGTTCCTGCAAGTTCGGCCTCTTTGTCTTGAAAACCGATTTCCGCACCGCCGTATCCTAGAGCCGTGACTTGCATATCCGTTTTGCCTAACTGTCGTTTTTCCATATCATCCTCTTTCAAAAGCCTCGAAATCAACTACTTTCTCATATTCTCCCACAACGCTTTGTAGCACTTCATAAAAGCCAGTCCTTCGTCAGGACGAAAGCTCGTTCCAACTTCACAAAGGGCGTAACGGTTATAACCGAATTCTCGAAGCAGTTTCAAAAGCTCTTCGTAAGGATAGGAACTCCAAAGATCGTTGATGTGCAAGGATTTTATGTCGTTCTTCAACAAGTCAAAGTAAGGCTTAATTGAGCCTTCCAGCACGTCTTCCCGATTGCAGTTCCAACAGGCTCCGACTTGTGAGTGACTGCAGTGATCCAGAATCGTGCGAATATGAGGAGGATGAGCCGTCTGAGAGCCGTGAACCTCCAACCATATTTCCACTCCATGACTCTCTGCAGTTCTACCGCATTCATTTAGCGAAACGCCGATTTGTTCGAGCGTTGTCGCCACCTCTACCTCTTTCGGCAAGCCGTTCGGGCGAACCTTCACTCCTCGCGCACCGACATCTTCCGCTAATTCGCACCATCTTTTGCAACTCTCGATGTTGTCCCGCACCGTTTTCCTGTCGGCGGAGTGAAACTCGCAGATCGTGCCGAGACCCCAAAGTTCGACTCCGGAGTCCTCGAATCTTTTCTTGACCTCGGCGCGTTCCGGTTTTGCGAGAGTCGTCTCTACCTTGTGCGCGTGCTCCGTCCGAAGTTCCGCTCCGCTCCATCCCGCCTCTTTAAGATTATGGATGAGTGTCGACAGGTCCCAATCGCGGGCGACGTTGTAAGTTATCATTCCCAGTTTCAAATATTTTACGTTCTCATTCTTTCTTGGAAGCCGTCTTCGCGAAGGGTTTGAATTCCATAGATGGAATTATAAACTCATGTTACGCAAACGACAGAGCGTTATGACGAGAGTCCCATGACTAAAGTCACGGTCTGGGTGGCGTTCCGCCGTGTGTGCTTCGCACACGATA
>JAYVOT010000670.1:0-5308 GCA_043757795.1 Chthonomonadaceae bacterium
ATAGAAAATCTGTTCCGAAAAACTCACCCTTCCAGGATGCCCGGAGAACCGCCTCTGGACACAAAACAGTCAAATATGACCTGACAAAAATGATCGAACAGACGTTTTTATGAATACTTTCACAGCCCCTTTAGTCATGGGATTCAAAAGCGCTCTCGAAAAAATCCTTTGGTCGTCAGGACTGCGTAACATCAGATCATAACTCATGTTACGCACTCCGTAGGACGAAATGTCCAGGTGTTGAAAACACACTGTTCGTGAGATTCAGGGTTTGGGCTGTCGGCGTTTGGAAGCGCTCTGCGCTTAGCCGGATGGTGAAATAAAAACACCCGGCACAAATTTGAACAGGGCTTGCCCGATGTGACGATTGACAAAGTTGCGTGTTGGATTATCGCCCGAAGGGCTTCCCGCCGAAGGCGCTATAGCAAAAAAGCTCTGCCCGTCGTGACGATTCGCATCTCTCTTACTCCCCCTTCTCCCGCAGCGCGGGAGAAGGGGGTCGGGGGTCGGGGGGATGAGGGCTTCCCGGCTATGGCGCATTTGAAGACAATTTTGTGCAGGGTTTCGGAAAAGCCTATATCTGCTTTAGGAAACGTCGCACCGCGAGGCGACTTCCTATGTAGCTCAAAACCGCGCCGAGGGAGACGAGGCTTGCAATCATAATCAGCGGCGTGAGTCGCGTCGGGATTTCACCTAAAAGCGGGGATCGCACCTGCAACATCATTCGCGTCACTTGAGCCCCGCAAACCAGGAGCAGAATTGAGGCGATTATCCCGCCCGCGATGCCGTGAAAAAGCCCCTCGAGCATCAACGGAAACCGGATAAACCGCGGCGTCGCGCCCACCATCTGCATGATGCGAATCTCTTTGCGTCTTGCGAAAACAGTCAGTCGAATGGTATTGTTGATGATGAACAGCGTCGCAATGGTCATTCCGACGCTCGCAGCGCCGCCTAAAATCTTTACAAGCGACGCAATGGCAAGCATCGTTTTCACTTCGCGATTCGAAGAGTTGATCCAGTTGATCTCCGGAAAAAGGGAAGAGTCCTTCAGCTGGTTGATGACCGAGTCCATTTTTGATACATCGGTGACTTCTATTTTAAAAGCGTCCGGGAGAGGGTTGTCCAACGCGACCTCCGTGAGGCTTGGCTGTCCCGCTTGAAGTTCTTGCCAGGCTTTCTCTTTCGGGACGATCGTCACTGATTTGACGTTTTGCAACTTTTCAATGCGAGTCTGTACCTCTTCCGCCTTGTCTCTCTCCGTCTCTACGTTCAAAAAAACCGCCACTTCATTCAGCTTTTGCGGCTGTCTTGAAGCGATCTCCTGCAGTCGGAAAGCGAGCCAGAGCGATGCTCCCAGAATCGTAAGCGCGACTGCGACCGTGCTGAGGGCGGCGACCGACATCAATCCATTCCGGCGAATATTTCTGAATCCTTCTGAAATAAGAAACCCGAGACTGCTCAAACTCATTCCGCTCGCTCCTCCGTCGGCGACTGTTCCGCTTGCCGATAGGCGCCTCGCAACTCGTCTCGCACTACTCTTCCGTTCTCAAAAGCCAACACTCGGAGTTGCATTCGATCTACGATAGCGGAGTCGTGAGTCGCCACGACAACTGTCGTCCCTTGCCGATTGATGTTGCGCAAGATTTCGACGATTCCGATAGAGGTGTCGGGATCGAGGTTTCCAGTCGGTTCATCCGCGATAAGCAATAACGGATCATTGACGAGCGCTCTCGCAATGGCGACTCTCTGTTGTTCTCCGCCCGACAACTGATTCGGAAACGCTTTCGGTCTGTTTTCCAATCCGACCATCTCCAGAGCGTGAGGCACGATTCGGCGAACCTCTTTCGTCGTCGCCCCGGTCACGCGCATCGCGAAGGCGACGTTCTCGTAGGCTGTTTTGTTTTGCAAAAGCCCGAAATCTTGAAAGACCACTCCGAGTGAGCGGCGAAAGAAGGGCAGTTCTTTCAGAGGCAGATCGCTTAGATTCTTCCCGCCGACGATCACCTCCCCCTGAGTCGCGCGCTCTTCTCCATAAAGCAACTTTAGAAAAGTGGATTTCCCGGCGCCTGTCGGGCCGACTACGAAGACGAACTCGCCTGATCCGATTCGCAGAGACGTGTCCGTGAGAGCGATCACCTGATTTGGGTAGGACACAGTGACGTTTTTAAGTTCGATCATATCGTTTTCAATGGATCATTGCGTAGCTAGGAAAAGCAGCTGTACGTGCAGGAGCGTCATTGGGACATTTTATTCGTAGTCTCATGCGCCCTACTCATGGTCGTTTTCGCCAGGCGGAGGTTTGTGCAGGCGACACTTGCGGAGTTTTCTTGCTTGCTCCACCGTCATTCGCACTGCCTTGAAGGTATCGCAATAGGGATTTTTCAGCCCTCCCGAGTCGCCGCAAATCTGCACCGTCGTCATCGCAGGCTCCGGTCTAGGAGCCGGAACTGCGACTCTAGGCCTGGGGACGAAAGTCTCAGGGGTCGAATGGGGGCGCGAGGCTTCAGAGGCGATCAAAGTATTCGGCTTTGAATGCTCTGTCGGGGTAGTCGGAGGAGCGATCGGAGCGGGAAGCGTCGGCTTGGTCGGAGCCGTCGCAATCGGCTTCATAGTCTCTGGAATGGGGAGTGTCGGCTTCGCCGCCTCCGGAGTCGCTACGACTGCATTTTGAGGAGATTTCAAAGCCGCATTCGGATCGGTTGTCGTAGCGTCGCCCTCAGAGGGATCGGCGGAGTTGTCGGCGGGGCCGTCCGGCACAGGGTTTCCGTTCGGGTTAAGCGACGGATCGACTGGAGGTTTCACTTTCGGAACCTGTTGCGGCGCTGGAGCGGCAATCGTTTTTTGAGTCAAGCTTCGGGATGCGTATTTCTCATTGAAAGCCTTCTGGATCGGGATCGCCTGGATCATGAAATCATGCCAGACCGGCGCACAGAGCCTCCCGCCCTGCGCCCCGCCTCCCATTCCCTCATAAACCATTCGTTTGCCTCGCCTGTGGGCGCTCGCCATCCAGACTACCGTCGTCAGTTCCGGCGTATAGCCCGCAAACCACACGTCTTTGGCTCCGCTCGTAGTTCCTGTTTTGCCATGCGCGTTTTCTACGATTCCATTGCTCTCGTTTCCTCGCGCGTTCATGCCCGTTCCCGCCTCCACGACTCCTCGCAACGCCTCGTCAATCTGGTTCACCGTTTCCGGTTTCAGGCAGGGTTCAAAAGTCACAGGCGAGTATTTTTCAGTGTCGACCCCATTGCCTTCCGCATCCGTCACGCTGGTTATGCCCATCGGTTGGCAACGCTTGCCGTTGGCAGCAAACAAGCTGTAGGCGGAGCAGAGATCGAGAGGGCGCATGGACGAAGCGCCGAGAGCAGTGGGCAAAACAGGAATCAACTTCGTTTTGACGCCCATCTTATAGGCGTACTCGATCACTTTCTTGATTCCGACCTTCGCGGCGACCTGAACGGCGATAGTGTTTTTCGATTGCATGATCGCCTGTTTGCAGGTCATGGTTCCGCCGTAGGTGGAGTTGTCTCCGAAGTTCTTTACAAGGTGAGAAGGATCGTTGGGGTAAGGAATCTGCTTGTCTTCAAATTGATCCCACAGGCTGGCTGCATTCTCATTGAAAGCAGCGGCGTAAACAAAGACTTTGAAAGTGGAGCCGGGCTGTCGTCGTCCCTGAGTGACCGCATTGAACTGCGTCGCTTGAAAATCTCGCCCGCCTACCATCCCGCGAATGTATCCTGTCTGCGGGTCAATAGAGACCATCGCGCCCTGATTGGCGCACCCTGAGCCGTCAATGCCGTTGTACAGCGCTCGCTCCATCATCACCTGTATTTTCCAGTTGAGAGTCGTTCTGATCGTCAATCCGGAATACACATAGTCTGAAGCGTATCCTTTATAGAGTTCTTTTAAAACGTAATTCGTGAACCAGGGGGCTTTGAACGTTTGTTGCACTCTTTTTGTGAACGGCTTAATCGCTACGACTTGAGATTTCGCCTTGTCGTATTCCGCCTGAGAGATTTTTTTGTACTCCAGCATCGCATCCAAAACTTCGTCGCGCCTTTTGACAGCCGCTTGAAGATGCTTGTTCGGAGAGAGTCTGTTCGGGTTCTGCGGAACGCCGCTGAGCATGGCGGCTTCCGAGAGAGTCAGTTTCGAGGCGGGTTTGTTGAAGTAAGTTCTCGATGCGGCTTGAATGCCGTACGCGCCGGAGCCGTAGTAGACGTTGTTGAGATAGAGCTGAATAATCTCTTTTTTGGTGTAGAGTTGCTCGATGCGGAGCGCGACGAGAGCCTCGCGAATCTTGCGCGAGAGGCGTTTTTCATTGGAAAGTTGAAATTGCGTCCCAATCGCAGGCTGGCGAACAAGCTGTTGCGTGAGGGTGCTTGCCCCCTGCTTCACCCGACTGCCGCGCGCATCGGCGACAATGGCGCGCCCAATTCCCCACACGTCGACGCCGGGATGTTCATAAAATCGGTGGTCTTCAATTGCGATCGTCGCGTCTGCCACTCTTGATTTCCCAAGTTCTTCTATATTGATCGGATGCCGATTTTCCGCTTCGAGTCTGGCAAGCAATACTCCGTCTTCCGACCAAATGGTCGTCTGAACAGGCTCTTTGGAACCTGAGCTGAACTCTTCTATGTACGGGAGTTCCGTCTTTGTGAAGTTCCAAAAGATATAGAGCATGGAGATCAAGGTCGTCGCCGCGACGATCTCGACAAGGAGAAGGGCGAGGGCGAAAAGAGTCTTGACCCGTTGTTTCCAAGTCCGCACCTTCACAGTGGCGCTTCTTGCGCGTGTGCGTGGGGCGGGTTTAGCTTTACTGCGCGCGGCGGATCGCGACGTGGCGGGCGTAGAGACGCGTTTAATCATAAGTAATATTATGGCATGAATGTCGCAAGTGTCAAGACTCATTAAATTGGGAATGCCTGAAATCTGCGAATCTAGGCGGAGACTCGCCTTTAACGAGTCTGAATTGTTCGGTTGCAGTAAACTGAGTAGACGTTCAAAAGGGACGTGGGGTTTCATTTCATTTTGGCCGTTCCGGCAGGAATTTCGTTCCTGTTTGACGCAATAAACGTTGCGTACCCTGAAAGGAATGCGCTCTTAACTCATGTTACGCAAACGATAGAGACGAGAGTCCCATGACTAAAGTCACGGTCTCGGTGGCGTTCCGCCGTGTGTGCTTCGCACACGATACTCAAGGTCCGGAGTAGGCTCAACGAGAGACGCCCCTGCAAACTGGCACAGGAATGGCAGTCCTACGGGCAGGCAAGTCCGACTCATGTCCGAAGGACATACGGCGCGAAGCGCC
>JAYVOT010000671.1:0-5303 GCA_043757795.1 Chthonomonadaceae bacterium
CATAGACCATTTAAGCCAGCGGTCAGCGACAAATGAGATTGGGTTCTGACGTCAAGCAAGTATCATTAAAAAAAGTCTCATCAAGTCTGAACTCTTACACTCAATTTATAAAGAAGGAGTCTTGCCACTCCGTGTGGAATGTGCGTGCAGGTAATTTTGCGAAACGTATTTATTTCTGTTGTTTGCGGTCGCTTCCATTCAGGGAATAAGGATGACGCCCCTGCATTTTCAGCGACGCGGAGGAGAACGTAAGGATGCGAAGACATTTTTTAATGCTGGCTCTCATACTATGCGCAACGCCTGTGATCGCGCAACAGGCGAAGACTCGAAACGCCTCGGACGAATCGGAAACCCCGCGACTGACGACTCTAAAAGAGCTTTTTTCAGGCAAACTCTACCCCATGACGCGCAAGCTGAAAGACCTCGACGAGGAGTGGAGGCGAGTGACGATCAGCGGACCGTTCGACATGAACAACTACGCTATGACTCTCTCGACCATGTTTCGCCGAAACATCGGAGAAACAATTTACTACACGCAGGGCGAAACGGTTCAGGTGGGCACGGAAACCTACGCGATCTCCTACCGACCCAAAATGAAACCTCAACCCGCAACAAAAGATCGTTCGACGCGAGACGCCTCTCTTCCGGAACCCGACCCCCTGTCGCGAAATACGGTGTTGAGCTTCACTCTCTTAAATCTGCGAACGAGCGGGAGTTTGACGGACATTCGACCTTTCAGCCTTGAAGAAGAGCTTGGCGGAGGGGGCGACACGATAGCAAAAGAGACTCGGCCTATCCCGTTTGTCGATCAAGAAAGACCCGGGGGAGGCAAAACGATTCTCGCGGAAAAGCACGCCTCTCCCGCCGCGAAACATGAGAGTCAAGCCGAAGTCATCGAAGTGTCGCCTTCGACTTCGCCGGAAGTCGCATCGCTCGCGAACCTTAAACAGCTTGGAACCGCTATCTCCCTCTATCTCGAAGACAACGGCAACATCTTCCCGCCGATGCGAAACCGAAGCGACTTCAAAGGGGCGCTCCTCACTTATCTGAAGAACGAAGCGGTCTTTTTGAATCCCATCACGAAAGAGCCGTACGTGATGAACGACATCCTTTCGGAACACAAACTCGTCCACATCAGCAATCCGACCGAATTCATCACGCTCTACGAAGCCTCGCCCTCCTCCGACAACACCAGAGGAGTCGTGTTCGTAGACGGTCATTCGAAACGAGTGCCGGAATCCGAATGGGAGTTGTGGAAAAAACGGTCTAAGATACAGTGAGCGGGCACAAAAGGCAAACCGGGCGCTTTCAGCGCCCGGCATATGAAACAAGCGTCCCGCAAGTTTTGCAAACGATTTTTTGGCCGCCTCACATCAGCAGCGTCCCATCTCTTTAATGGACGCTATTTGACAAAACGATATTGCAGAACGCAGGAAAAGTCTACGTCAGTCCGCCCGTCCTTAGGACGGTTGTTCTTTCCTGCCGGGCGCTTGCAAAGCCTGAAGCGGAGAACGCCCGGCGCGTCCTTAAAATCTCTCAACCTCTCAAACGCTCATAACAGGACCGTTCTGCTCAAAATGTTTGTTGACGCCCGTCTCATTTAAGAGCAAATGGGAGTCGATGTCGCAGTAGTCGAAGCGCCCCGAGCCGCAGGCGATGGCGAGGGAAACCGCGATGCTGCGGCGTGTCTCCAACATGCAGCCGATCATGAGTTTTCGTTTGGCGGCGCGTGCAATGGCGATGATGTCCAAAGCGCCCTGAATGCCGCATTTATTGATCTTCAGATTCAAGCCTTGAACTGAAGTCGTAGTCACAAGTCGGAGGGCGTGAGCGGGAGTTCGGCAGCTCTCGTCAGCGAAGATCGGGATCGGGCTGCGATCCGCCACCCAACCCAGCCCTTCGAAATCTTCCTTCATTACCGGCTGTTCCAAAAGTTGAACGTTCGCCTTCATCGCAACCAATCGTTCTGCGAAATCGAGCGCATGTTCCGGAGTGAAAGCCTGATTCGCGTCGATGCGAAGCGTAGCCTCCGGAGCCGCTTCGATCAAACTTCGCATCCGTTCAATCTCCTCATCCGCATGTCCGCCGCCGACCTTCACCTTCAAAACTCTAAAACCGGCTTCCCACGCGTCTTTTGCAAGTTCAGGCGCGTCCGATGAGATGGGGATCGTAATGTCCGACTCGACGCTCCCTCTCGAACCGCCTAGAAACTGAAAAAGCGAGACGCCGGACAGCTTAGACCAAGCCTCCAACACCGCCATCTCCATGCCGCATCTTGCGCTAGGCGAGTCAGGCGCACAGGCTGAAATCGCTTCAAGTGCGGGTCGATATTCGGCGGAGGAAAGCCCGATGAGTGAAGGAGCCGTGCTTCGAATGTCCGCCAAAACGCTCTCGATCGTCTCTCCGGTGACGTATTGCACTGGAACCGACTCGCCCCTCGCCACAAAACCGTCCTCCAGAGTTAAACGAATCTCGACCGCTTTCGCGACGTAAGCGCTCCCCTGCGACGTGGTGAACGGGCGTATAAGCGGAGTCTCGAACGGCTCCGCTGAAATTGAAATGATCCTCATACATTGCTCTTTCTTAGGGAATGCGGAACTCAGTTCGCCAACGCCTTCATATCCGCCCAGCTTTCGCCGAATTTCGCGTCCGCTTTGATGCGCACATCCATCGGATAAGCGGTTTCCATGCACTCCACGATGCCCGGCAGAACGTCCGGAAGCGTCGATTCCGGCAGTTCAAAAAGGAGTTCGTCGTGAATTTGGAGCAGAAGCGTACAGTCTCCTGCGTATCCGTCGAGATAATGCTTGACCCGGATCATCGCCAGCTTCATGATGTCTGCGGCAGTTCCCTGAATCGGCATGTTGACGGCGGCCCGTTCCGCGTGCTGTCGCAGATTGTGATTGCCGCTTTCAAGTTCCGTCATGTAGCGTCTTCTGCCAAGCAACGTGGTCACGTATTTTTGCTTGTGGGCGAGGGCGACCGTCTCATCGATGAACTGCTTGACGCCCGGCAATCGTGCGAAATAGTCTTTGATCCATTGACTGGCGACTTTCGGCTCCACCCCCAACGCAGAGGCGAGGCTGAAGGCGCTCTGCCCGTAGATGACCGCAAAGTTGATCGTCTTGGCTTGCCGGCGTTGATGGGAGGTCACCTCTTCGAGAGGAACCCCGAAGACCGTTGCGGCGGTGGCGACATGAACGTCTTCATCGTTCTCGAAAGCAAGCAGCAACGAGGGGTCTCTGGACATCGAAGCGAGGAGCCTGAGTTCTATTTGAGAGTAATCGCAAGAGAGCAGGATTTTGCCCTTCGGGGCGATGAAGGCGCGGCGAATCTCCCTGCCGACTTCGGATCGCACCGGGATATTCTGCAAGTTCGGATCGGTGGAACTGAGTCGCCCGGAGCTTGCGATAGTCTGATTCAAGGTGGTGTGAACTCTCCCTGTTCGCGGATTCACGAGCTTCGGCAAGGCGTCGGCGTAGGTCGCTTTCAGCTTCGCGAGTTCCCGATAATCGATGATTTTCTTGCAGATTTCATACTCATGCGCCAGGCTCTCAAGCAGATCAGCGCCGGTGGAGAAGCCCGTCTTCGTCTTTTTGCCTGTCGGGAGTTTCATCTTTTCAAAGAGCACGACCTGAAGCTGTTTCGGCGAACCGATGTTGAACTCCTCGTCGGCAAGCGCATAGATGTCTTTGGAGAGGACGGCGATTTCGGAACCCATTCGAGTTGCGAGCTTGGTAATGTAGGGAACGTCCAGCGTGATTCCCGCGCGTTCGATCTCCGCGAGCACGGGCACGAGCGGCATATCCACTGTATCAAACACGCAAGTCATCTCCTGCGCCTCAAGCTCCGCTCTGAGAACCGGGACAAGCGCGAAGATGAGCGCCGCCTCTTTCGCAAGCGTCTCTGCGGGGTCGGGAGTTTCAGAAGGCGCGATTCGAACGTTAAGATGCGACTCGGCTACTTCGGCCAGAGGATAGTTTGCACGGCCGGCGTGCAAGAGATAGGCTCCGATGAGAGTGTCGAACTCGAAGGGAGGAATATTAACTTCGCTGTTTTCCAAAACGATCTCAAGGCGTTTGACGTCGTGCCCGAACCTCTTGACGGATTTCGTTTCAAAGAGGGGCTTCAAATCTGCTAGCAAGGCGCGATAGCCCTCTTCCGGGGTGCGCTCTTCATCGAAAAGCCCGCCTGCGCCCTGTGAATTCGGCTCTGAAGTCCGCCTTTGAACCGGAACGAAATAGCCTGTATTGCCGGAAACGGCGAAGGCGATCCCTGTTAAAGCGGCGCGAGTGGGGGCGTCCGAATCGAACTGCGCGTGCAGCGCGACCGCCCCGGAATCGAGAACCGACTGCAGCGCCTCTTTCAGCTCGGCGTCAGATTGAATCGCAACGACGTTCACTTCGAACGCGGCGGATTGCGACTTTGCAACCTGCGCGGCGAACGCGGCTCCCGTCAGTTTGGGTTGGGGGATTCGCGTGATGAGCGACTTGAATTCGAGGTCGATGAAAAGGTCGTGCGTTTTTTGCCAGGTCTCTTGCGTCGGTTCGTAGTGCGATTCCGGCAGCTCCGCCGGGGCGTCGCAGACGATAGTCGCCAGCCTTTTTGCAAATTTCGCCTGTTCGATGTGCGCTTCCAACGAGTTTTTCGCTTTGGGCGGCGTCACTTCCGCGACGTTTTCGATGAGGTTTTCAAGCGAATCCCACTTCTGCAGGAGGGCGGTCGCCGTTTTTTCCCCGATGCCGGGAACTCCCGGAATGTTGTCGGAGGTGTCTCCCACCAGCGCCTTCCAATCCGGAATGCGCTCCGGCGGAATTCCGTATCTGTCTATGACGGCCTGTCGGTCATAGCGTTTCGTATCCGTGACGCCGCGTTGAGTCATGAGAATCGTAACGTTGTCGCCAACTAACTGCAACTGATCGGAGTCGCCGGTGAAGACGTAGACGTCGTAGCCCGCCGCCGCTCCCTTCACTGCGAGCGTCCCGATGAGGTCGTCCGCTTCAAAACCGCCGATTTCGGAGGAGGCGAATCCCATTGCCTCGACAAGAACGCGTGCTCCCGGCATCTGATCGATGAGCTGTTGATCCGTATCCGGTCGATGCGCTTTGTAGGCTTCGAATTCTTTGCTGCGTTGGGTCTGCTCGTGCGCATCCCAACAGATGACGATGGAGTCAGGCTTCTCGACGTTGAGAATGGAGAACATCATATTCGCAAAGCCGAAGAGCGCTCCGGTCGGGCGATTGTCGGAGGTAGAGAGGAAACGTCCGCCGAAGTAGGCGCGGAAAAGCAGGCTGTAGGCATCC
>JAYVOT010000672.1:0-5300 GCA_043757795.1 Chthonomonadaceae bacterium
CCCCAAAATTGGGGGCGGCGTGGAGCGCCGGGGGCGCGCTTGAGAAGGACTTGCGGCTTAAGTTAACGCCTATGGGGGCCGGGGATGAGGGTTTCTGCCCGCAGCGCGAAAGAAGGGGCCGGGAGTGAGGTCATAAGCCCCTCACCCTCTCGTCCCGCACTCCGGGCAAAACTTCGCCCCCACGTCCATCTGAACACCGCATTCCGTGCAATGTGTCTTCTTAGCCGCAAGCGGAGAACCGCAATCCGGGCAAAACTTCCCGCCCTTCGTGCCCGCGCCGCAATGAGGGCAACTCACATTCGTTGGAACGTTCACATCCGCTTCGGAAGACATATCCAGGCTGCGCGCCTTCTCAAAAACCTGATCCCGACCCGCTTGAGCTTGCGCCGCCGCAACCTCCTCCATCAGAATCGGAGCGCACTGCTTGCACAATCCCTTGTCAGGATTCCAACAAATCTTCCCGCAAACCCACGTCCCGCACCGATGACACTGCAAAAAAAGAGGCTTGATCTCCTGCACCGCCTCATTCAAAGCGCCATCATGCGCTGGCCCCCCGATAGCCTTCTGAAGCTCATAAGCCGAGTTTCCCGCGCTACCCAGAAGTCCGCCGAACAGCCCGCCCGCAGCACGCAACAACCCCCCCGCCACTCCAAATTGATTGGCTTTGTAAGTGGACAAATAGCCATTTCCGCAGTGATTGCAATGAAACTTGAACTGATATCCTTGATCTGTCGAGAGATCGTCGTAGTTCTGTACAAACTCAATGACAGCCATCTATTTCTCCTGTTTTAGTCGCATGGGATAAGTAGTAATTGAAATCGCAAGTTCAAGTAAAAACGACTACCCCCCGGCGATCGCGGGAACAATGGAAACAGCGTCCCCATCCTTAATCTCCGTGTCCTTGCCCTCGAGAAAGCGAATATCTTCCTCATTGACATACACGTTCACAAACTTCCGGAGAACTCCTTTATCATCAAGAAGGCTCTTGCTGATACCCGGAAAATTCAGTTCCAACTCCCTCACCATCGTCTCGACGGTTCCGGCGGAAACTACGACAGTCTCCTCATTATTCGTAAATTTCCGAAGAGGCGTCGGAATAAGCACATGCACGGACATTATAGTCATCTCCATACCTAAAAAATATCAAACAGATCAAAAGTCCTGTTTCTTCCCTCTGTTAAATCTCAATGTCTAGGAACTCAGCATTAATTTATGCCTATATCCTAAAGACAAACCTCGCTCCAATACGCAAAACCTCCTTCACTACCGGAAGCTTCAGCGCAAAGGCGCTTCGGGATGAAGGCTCCTCAATTACCCCGCGTAAGCGAGCAAGGCGCCTGAACAGCGCTTGACAGACATACATAACCTGACACCTCAATTACCCCGCGTAAGCGAGCAAACGCTCAGTATTCAAAGCGGCATCCAGTGAAGCAAGGTTAGGTTGAATGCCGACCGTTTCGCCAAGTTTGCCTGTGACAGCTTCCTGCGTTTTCAGCCCGTTCCCCGTGATGCATATCACCACCACGTCATCCGGTTTGAAATGCCCCGCCTCCGCAAGTTTTTGAGTCACTGAAACCGTCACTCCGCCTGCGGTCTCCGTAAAAATTCCCTCCGTACGCCCAAGCAGCCGAATACCTTCCACGATCTCCTCTTCCGTCACATCGTCCGCCCAGCCGCCGGATTTCCGGACTGTCTCCATCGCCATGTAGCCGTCCGCGGGGTTGCCGATCGCGATCGATTTTGCAATGGTATTCGGCTTCTGAGGTCGAAAAACCTCCGCTCTATTTTTGATGGCTGTCGTGATCGGCGAGCAACCTTTCGCTTGAGCCGCGTACATCTTGGAAACGACGCCGTTCTCCAGCAAACCTAGTCTGTCGAATTCGTGAAACGCTTTGTAGATTTTGCTGATAAGCGATCCCCCGGCGCAGGGGCATATCACATGGTCAGGAGTTCGCCATCCCAATTGCTCTGCGATTTCATAGCCATAGCTCTTCGAGCCATCGCCGTAAAACGGCCTCAAATTGATGTTTACGAACGCCCAACCGTACTTGCCGCCCGCTTCCGCGCAAAGTCGATTTACCTCGTCATAGTTCCCATTCACCGAAAGCACATTCGTCCCGTAAACCAACGACCCGAGCACTTTACCCTGCTCCAAATCATGAGGAATGAAAACGTAAGACTTGAATCCGCCTTCGGCAGCGTGCGCCGCAACGGAATTCGCAAGGTTCCCAGTAGAAGCGCAAGCGACGGTATCATAGCCGAACTCTCGCGCTTTTGTGAGCGCGCAGGATACGACTCGGTCTTTAAATGAGAGCGTGGGATGATTGACGGCATCGTTTTTCACGTAGAGGTTGTTCAGTCCAAACAGCTTTCCCAACCTATCCGCCTTGATTAAAGGCGTCCAACCCACGTTCTTCCCGACAGTTGGCGGACCCTCTACCGGGAGAAGTTCGTGATATCTCCACATTGAAGGAGGACCGGCTTCTATTGACTTTCTTGTGACTTTAGGAGCGATTTCTTCCCAATTCAACATCACTTCCAAAGGCCCGAAGCACAGCTCGCAAACATGAATCGGTGCGATGGGGTACTCTTCCCCGCACTCCCGACAACGCATACCCAGTACTTTTGCCATGCGAGAACTATCTCCTTTTTTGCGTTCAAACTCCAAAAATGAGCAAGTATATGAATGATCGACAGTAAATTGACTGAGGGAAGCAATTTGTCGGGCGACAAAAAACGCTTCTCAACCCATGCCAATTAATGCACAGGACGAAAAGCGTTAAACCTTCGTGAATACCACCTGTATTCGCTCTTCCTTCTCAGGCTGAGCCTCAGCGGGTGCGCCCACGACAGATGAGTCGCTTCCGACACCCTAACCCTATAACGGGAGCCCCCCGGCTTTCCTTATTGAGTAGATACTGTTCAGGAAAGCAACTCAAGAGCCATTTCAGAAGTTCCGCTTACCCCGGCTCGCACCATTTCCGGTTCGCTGGCGACTGTTTCCAATCTGTTGCGCTGACTTCTTACTCCACTCTATCGACGTTTTTAAATTCGATATAAATCCCCATTTAATGAGGATTGTGAATTGCTTCACATTTGAGGTAAATTATACTCAATCCAAGCGCGAATTGTCAATAGATTTTCAATCGCTTTATCTTATCTTGTTCAGTCAGAACTTGAAGTCTTTCGTTAACTGTTTATATGGTTTCTACTTCTATTAATCATCTATCAATGTTTAGACAGTGTTTTAGTAAAAATATATTAACGGCGCTTGCATACAACGTCAATCGTAGGAGCATTCACGTGACCTGGATAAAGACAATCGCTCCCAAAGACGATCCGGAACTTCAAATAGCGTTGCAAAACCAAGGAAAACTCTACCCTCAGGAATACAAGGTTCCAGTGGATGCAGTCAAGTACGCAGGCGAGGCATTAGAGACCGGAATCGCGATGTCTCACAGCCTCATACCGCAAGCGCTCTATCACGCTTTTTCACTTTACGGGACTCTTCTTTCGCCTGATCTGCCGCTCTCCCGGCGTCAGCACGAGATGATCGCTTCGACAGTCTCTTCCATCAACAGTTGTTTCTATTGAAAAGAGTCTCACGCAGAGTTTCTGCGTCGCGTCACACAGGATGACTCATTGGCGGCATCCATCAAACAAAATTACCTTGCATCTGAACTTGAACCCGAGGACAAAGCGATGCTCGACTACGCTGCAAAATTGACAAAAACGCCCTGGAAAGTCACTCGAAAAGACCTTGACGGACTTCGTGAGAATGGCTTCGACGACAAAGGCATACTCCAAATAAATCTGATCGCGAGTTTTTTCAACTATATAAATCGAGTGGCGGACGGCCTAGGAGTCGGCAGAGCCTGAAGTCAATTTCATCGCTTCGCAAAACGCCTTGACCGCCGGTCTGAGCGCACCGGATTGCTTCAGTAAAAGCCCAACCGGTCGTACGAAGGCGGAAGTTGCGGAGAGGGCAACCATCGCCAACTCTCCTTCCCTGACTTCAACGCGAACAGTGTCTTCCGGCAAAAGACTGACTCCGCTCCCTATCTCAACAAGATTCTTGATAGTCTCGATGTTGTCAAATGCGTGTACAATTCTCACTTTCACGCCCGCTGCTTGCAATCGCTTGTCAATGAGTCTTCGAGTGGGAATGTCGGCTGTAAACCCGATGAAAGGGAGGCCATCCAGATCTGAAAGCGACGCCTCTTTTCGACTTGCAAGCGGGTGTTCCATAGCGCATATCAAAGCAATGTTCTCCTCGCCGAAAGGGACGATTTGCACTCCGTTCTTAGGCGACGGGCAAGCGACTATTCCCACATCAATCGCTGCGCACAAGACATCCTGATAAATTTTCAATGTTTGGCTATACTCCAAGTGAACGTTAACTTGCGGGTAGGCAGCAAGAAAAGGTTTTAGCCTTCCGGGAAGCGCGTGCAAGCCTACAGAGTAGACTGTTGCGACTCTTACGGTTCCTGCGATTTCTTCTGAAAGTCCGTTCAGTCGAGTCTCCAAATCGACTATCTCCCTCAAAATCAGGTTCGCTCCCTCATAGAGAATCTGACCAGCATCCGTCGGTATAATTTTCGTCTGCCCTTTTCCTCTTTCAAGCAGGCTATGTCCCAAATCCGTCTCAAGCGATCTGATTCTTTGACTCACCGCCGATTGTGAAATGAAATTCCGTTCTGCGGCGCGAGAGAAAGACTCTGTCTCAACCACGTCGCAAAACAGTCGAAGTGTGATAAAATCTAAAGACATTTCAGTCAAACTCTCAATCTGCTTATTTTATAAAAATTACTCGCAACACGATTCAAGAAAGGCTCCAATGAAGGCTCCGATTTTTCAAATGTCAGTTTTCTTCCTGGCGGTTCTAGCTCTTACGGGCATTTCAAATTACGGGCAGACTCAAGAGCCGACTCCGCAAACCTCCAATGAAATTTTGACTTTCCCAGGTTTTCATTCACAGTTTCTTAAACCGGACTGGACAATTAGAATATGGCTTCCCCCGGGATACTACTCGGAAAAAAGACGAAGATATCCAGTCTTTTACCTGCATGACGGCCAAAACATTTTCAAAGGCGGACCCTCTTTCATTCCCAATCAAGCCTGGAACGTCGATTCCGCCGCCCTCGAGCTCATCGCAAAGGGCGAGATTGTTCCAATCATCCTTGTAGGGATTGACAATGCCGGCGGCGAGCGCCTTAACGAGTATACCCCCACGGAAAACGCTAAGTTCAAAGGAAGCGGGAAAGGAGACAATTATGGGAAATTTTTAGTGGAAGAGTTGA
>JAYVOT010000673.1:0-5284 GCA_043757795.1 Chthonomonadaceae bacterium
GGAGACGAACAAAAAACCAGGAAATACGTGAGCGTGCGATCCTCCATAGTCTTCAATCACGCCCCATACGCTCTGCTATTGCGGTCAAGTAGTGTAGCAAGCGTCAGTTCAGGGAACGATTGCTTTGCAGTATATGAGTAGAGCATTCTTGAGAGTCAGCCTCTTTTTTGAGATTTGGGACAGCAGGCTTCTGAACCGGCTGAAACAACCAGAACTTCGTCTTCGCAGTAGCGACGGGAGAGGGAGTCGTCTTTTTGGAAGACATCGGAATCGGCTTCGAAGGCTTCGCCTCGGGAAAGAACGCACTCGCTTTCACCCACAGGGTCAGTTCCGAAATCTCAGCATCGGACAGCCTGCCGGAGGGCGGCATCTTGAGAGGCGAGTCGTATCGAATCGCTTTGATCAACAGGCTTTTGTCCGGTTCGCCAGACGCGACGACGCCGCCGGAGTCGCCGCCTTTCATCATCAAACCGCGCGAATCCAGCCTCAGCCCGCCGCGTTGCAACTTCTCCGCATGACACCCGAAGCATCTTTCATAGAGTATCGGTCTGATTTTGCTCTCGAACTGTTGCGCCTTCTCAACCGGCGACGCCAGATTCTGCGCGTGTACAATCGAAGAGGCAGATATGAACAGGAGTACCCCATTAGCACATTCATGTTTAGCTTTTTTCAAGATTGACTCCTGGACTCAAGTACAAAGAAAAGCTGATTAGCAATATATGAACTTCTATGGTCGTACTCTCGACTCTTCATTTACTTTCTGTAGTCGCAACCCCCAGTAACAATTTGATCTTTCTATACAGACCCTTTAAGCCTTTTGAACTGTCGCTATCTGTACTTTCTATTGGGTATAGAGGAAGTTTATCATGCTTCAAGCCATTTCGCATCATTTGTTCCAAAGATTCCCATGCCGAATCACGCACTCTAAAATCATCGTCCTTGAGAGTGTTCAGAAGTGCTTCGACGACTTTCGGGTTCGACATAGCCTTTCCCAATGCTCTCGCTGCAGAAGAACGAACTTTTTCATTGTTGTCTCTGAGAGCGTTCAGAAGTGCCTCTTCGACGTTCTGGGTCGAGACGACGTTTCCCAATGCACTCGCCGCAGAAGAACGCACATTGTCACTCTCGTTCTCGAGAGCTTTCAGTAATGCTTTGAGGACGTCCGGATTCGAGGGAAAGTTTCCCAACGAGCTTGCCGCTGAAGAGCGCACAAAGTCATCCTTGTCTTGGAGAGAGTTCAGAAGAGCTTCTGCAACATTCGAGTTAGAGACGGTGTTACCCAATGCACTCGCCGCAGAAGAGCGCACGTAGGCATCCTCGTCGTTCAGAGCGTTCAAAAGAGCTTCGATCACGTTCGAGTTCGAGGTTGCGTTTCTCAACGCACTCAATGTAGAGTTACGTACATCACCATGTTCATCTTTAAGAGCGTTCAGAAGACATTCGTCGACATTTAGGTTCCAAGTTGCATTTGCCAATGATCTTGCCACAGCAGAACGCACATTAAACCAATCATCTTTAAGAGCGTTCAGAAGAGCCTCGACTACGTTTGGGTTCGAAGTTGCATTTGCCAATGCACTCGCCGCAAAAGAACGCACATAGTGCTTCTCGTCGTTCAGAGCGTTCAAAAGAGCTCCGACGACGTTCGAGTTCGAGGTTGCGCTTCTCAACGCTATCAAAGTAGAGTGACGTACTTCATCAACATCTCTAAGAGAGTTCAGAAAAGCCTCGACGACGTTCGGGTTCGAGGTTGCATTTGCCAATGATCTTACCGCAGAAGAACGTACATTAAAGTAATCATCTTTGAGAGCATTCAGCAGAGCTTCGACGACATTCGGGGTCGAGGCGGCGTTTCCCAATGCATCCGCCGCAGAAGAACGCACATTTGCATCCTCATCCTTGAGTGATTCGAGTAGCATATTGGTTGCGATTTCGCCCGCTTCAGTGCGTTGAAGATAGCCTATAGCAGTTCTTGCAGAATTTTGAAGTGAGGCGATACCTCTGTTCATAGGCAAGCAAAGTTTCACAATTTCGTTTGCTACAGATCGCGACAGAGATGGCTCCACCCCGGTACAGTCGCGCAAGCATTTCGCCGCGAGAAAGAGGTCGCGGTGCAATTCGTCTTCCAGTTGCGATTTCTCGTAATCGCAGTTCGCTATCTCCTCCGCGGGACACCAAATGGCGCTCCGAATGAGATACGAGGCGTCTTTGGGGCGTTGTTGGGCGATGGCGAGCAGGAGGACCTCCTCCCAACGCGGGTCGTGTCGGTGGGCGCTGATGAGCTTTGGGGCGTCTCGAACGGAGGCGACCATCTCGCGTGAGGCGAAATACTCTTCGAAGGTGAGGTGCATAAATCCGTACACGCCAGGGGAGTGTTCCACCAGCAAGCCTGTATGCTCCTTGACACGTCGCAGGAAATCGTCCACTTCGCGTCTGATGTCCGGATTTTTCGCGGGCAATCCCTTCGCATCGCTATGAAGCTCGCACAAATGGTCTCGCAACTCTTTCTCAGAGAGTCTGCCAGTCTCTTCGCTCTCGTGCATTTTGTACGCGAGCGGCCCCAGCATCTCCTCCACCTCGATCTCAGAAACTTCTCGCGCCTCGCTTCCGGCGTTGTACAGTCTCCAGTCTCGGAGGAGGGTTTCCGCCGCCGTCTTGTAGAGATCGATGCGTCGCTCAGGAATTCTAGCGCCGTTGCGATGAATCAGCGCCAGCACGGTCAGCAGAAGCGGGTTGGTCGCCACTCTTTGAACGCCGGGATTCGTATCGACCGCCGTCAAGATCGGCTCCGCCTCCGCCACTCCCTTGCGTCTCCACAACTCCTCGTCGCCGTCCGGGGTTTGAAATCTCTCCACTGCCACGCACCATCGATGCAAAAATCGCTCGATCTGCTCCCTGTCCATGTCCTGAAGCCGATAGGTTTCGAACGAACTGTCAAGTTGCGCCTCCTGATAGCCGACGATTCGACTTGTGACCAGCAGACGATTGTTCCCGCCCATGTTGCGAACGAAACGGTCTATCCGGTCGGCGATTTCGCGCCTGATCCCCGCCTCCGCGATCTCGTCTAGCCCGTCAAGCAGAACCAGAGCATTGCCGTTGTTGAAGGCGTCTTGAAAAAGCGCGGCTAGTTCCCCGCTGGGAATATGTGACTCTTTGAAAGCTAAGGGGAAAAACTCCTCAAGCGAAAGATTGCTTTTTTGTCGAAAGGCGCTTGAGTAATCAGCGATGCGAATGCGAATGGGAATCCGGGTCTCTCCATACTCTGCTCCCTCCTTGTCGGAGACAGTCGATTGATTTTCGAGGGATGCGTTTGCGAAAAGCGAAGCCAGGAATCGCGTCAGCGTCGTTTTTCCAGAGCCGGGCGCCCCGAGGAGAATAATGCGACTGCTTGCTCGAACCGCCTCAGGAAGGGCGATATTGACAGAGACTTTTTTGCGATTGAGACGGGTAAGCTCTGCCCATCCTTTCGGCTGAACATCGCCGAACTCCAATTCTATTCGTTCCAAATCGTCAAGCGGCGCCGGTTTGAAATCGTTTCGCTCTTCTCTCTCGGCGACAAGCGAGACATAGACTTCATCCAGAGGAACTGTCACTGTTTTGAGAGTCTGATTCACGCCGCGGGGATTAAGAGTTTTGCACTCGTCTCGCATGAATTCGAGGTAGCGAGTTCGAATCTGACTAAGTTTTTCTGCTGAAATTTTGGGAGCAGACTCGCCGCCGCTAACTGAGCCATGGAAATGGTTGATTGAGTTGGACGCGTCAATTTTTCCGATTTTCACCCCTGCCGCGTGTCCGCCCTCTTGCGTCTCCACTGAAACTTGCCCGCGTATCTCCGTAGTTCTTCCCAACTGCGAGAGAAGCATGCGCAACTGCTTTTCATACTCGTCTGAAAGAGTATCGCTGAGATTGGGGCGCGTCAACATCCCTTCGTAGCGTAGCGCCTGTCGGCGCATTTCGTCCGCATCCGAGATGGCGATGGCCCCAAGCGCAGTGACAGGCACATCCTGATTTTGCTTCACAGTGAGGAGGACTGAGGCGGATTTCCACATGGTGAAATCGGGGGCGATGCGTTCCAGATCGGCGGCTGTCTTTTCCGTCACCCACAGTACAAGCGCGGTTTGAGTGTCTCGAATGTCTTCGCGTTGTTGGTTGAGTAGTTCCAGGGCGTTGAGATAGGCGTCTCTGTCGTTTTCAGCCAGAGTCTCCAGTCCGTAGGCGAAGACGGCGGCAGGGCGGTTGCGCAAAGTTCGGCAGAAACGAGGGAGGCTCCTCTCTCTCTGAGTGTAGAAGTTGTACTCATTGAGGGTGTAGGCGCCAAAAAGCCGCTCCGCCAGTTCTCCCATCGACTCCTGCCGGAGTCGCCAGGCGTCGTCCGGCAGCGCGAACGGATCTTCCACGATCGCCAAAACGATCGAAGTCCTATCGGGGTCTCGAAGCGCTATCGACAACTCTCGCATGGGAGCGTCCAAAACGCCATCCGGAGTAAAAAGCGAGTTCTTCGGCATAAGTGTCCTACTTCAGGCTGTTCCACAAAAGAGGGTGAGGGTAATACCAGGTCTCTCCGTTTCGATAGTCCCCTTTTGCGCTCTCTATTCTCCGTCTCTTCTTGAAAAACCTGCAAAGCCGGGAGTCGGTTGGCAGTGTGCAGCGAAATGAGTTTCTCTGCTGGGAGCCTTCGGCTGTGCCGTGCTTCGCACTGGTATGCCGCGTGCCGCCGTGGCGGAGTCTCATTCGTTTCGATATCACGCTTAACTCATCATGAAACGCTTCACAAAAGAAGCGAAAGTAATGTCATAAGAGTTGCATTTCTAGTGCGAAGCACGACACGGCGGCACGCCCCTAGCAGAGGAATTCATTCCGCTGACTCCACCACGGCGGCACGCACAAGCAGAGGAATTCATTCCGCTGACGCTCGCCAGAATTGGGGCGGAGCGAACCGAAAACAGCCGAAGGAGTCTTTATTCTCTCCATCGTTGCGAATCGTCACGACGGGCAAGCCCTTCGCTATAGCGCCTTCGGCGGGAAGCCCTTTCGGACATAATACAACCCGCAACGTTGGGAGTCGTCACATCGGGCAAGCCCTTTGCAAATACGCCATCGACGGAAGCGTTTTTCGGACATAGCTATGCTGGACCTACAAACTTAATGCACATAAATTGGTTTTTGAGACCCCGGAATCTCACGTCCGCAGGACGCCCATTTTTGTGCCGGGTGTTGAAAACACACGGACATTTCGTCTTATTCAGTGCGTAACATGAGTTGGCTTATCAGTTTGCCGACTGTTTTT
>JAYVOT010000674.1:0-5281 GCA_043757795.1 Chthonomonadaceae bacterium
CAATTTTGAGAGCGGCAACGTTATGGGAGGCGCAGGAATTTCTGACAGAACCGTCGTTATGCCGGGAACTTCGAACGCGACGATGCAGATGCCTGCGTCAGCGGACCCCTTCCGAACGCAAATGGGCGGCGTTACGACCTGCATTGTTTGCAAAGCTTCTACGCCGATGATGGAGTCATATTGCGGCGAATGCGGATTTCTGTTGTCGTCAGCAAATTCCGTTCCGGATCAGATTGTCTTGCCTGAAGAGGAAGTGCCTGTTGCGGAGCTGATCGATCCTCAATCCGCGAGGCGTTATCGTCTTCACGAAGGCGTCAACACAGTCGGCAGGCAAGATACTGACGTGCTTGTTTCTGATGGAACCGTGTCTCGACATCATGCCGATATCCTGATCGAAAACGGCGCTGTTTCGATTGTCGATCTTGGCAGCAGCAATGGCACGAAAGTCGGGGAGACTCGCCTTATTGCCAATCACTCCGTTTCAGTCGTTCCAGGAACCCCCGTACGCTTTGGAAACTGGAATGTTTTAATCGAAATGTACATGTCCAAGCCTGCCTCCCCTGGAAATCCCGCTCTTATTTTTCAAACTGAAGGTAAGACGCTGACTAGTGACGCTTTTTCAAACGAATCCACTTTTACGAATATTCCAATTCCTGAGATCGTTGCGGCATCGTTGGAATCGCCTTCTTTGGAAATCCGAGGAATTCAACTCGCAACCCTACGAAAAACCGAGGGTCCTGCCGAAGATATATCCATTACCGAAGGTATCGTGAGCCTTGGCAGAAAACCGGGAAATACTATCGTACTTTATTCTGACGCCTACCTTTCCGGCAAACACGCAGAGATAGTCACTACCGAGGGTGAAACCGTACTTGTCGATCTTGGGAGTACGAACGGAAGCGTCGTCAATGGACGCAGGCTCACAGCGAACGCCCCGCAACCCCTGGTCGAAGGCGACGAAGTGCAGTTGGGACAAACAAAATACCGTTTCGAACCTCTCCCTCCTGCTGTTGACGAGTTGCCGCCGGCAAGTGAAGAGCTGGACGAATACCCTACCAGAGATCTCTCTGAAATCACAAGAACAGACTTTCGGGGGCAGGCATGAGTCAAATCGGCTCCAACAATGACGAAGAGATCAACGGAAGCGCCGGCGCTGAAAGCACGGCAAAATTCGACCGGGACGAGTTGGTTCGAGGTTGGCGCGAATATGAAGCTAAACTTCCTAAGATTCATCCGGTCATCAAGTTCGCCGCTAAAACGGACATGGGACAAGTCCGCGAAAACAACGAAGACAAATTCGACTTCTACGAACCTGAAAACCCGGCAATACTTGCGGAGCGGGGAAGTTTTTATGCCGTCTCCGACGGGATAGGCGGGGCGCAAGCCGGTCAAATCGCGAGCGAAATCGTTCTTAAACACCTAGTTGCGGGCTACTACGATCACCCGGCTCAGGATCAACTCACAGCGTTGTATGAAGCGATCTGCAAGGTAAACGAACACGTCTACAGTCTTGCTCAAATGATCCCGGAACGTCACGGCATGGGGGCTACTCTCACAACCACCGTCTTTATCGAAGATCGAGTCATAGTCGCGCAGGTTGGCGACAGTAGAGCCTATTGCTTGCGCAATGGCAATCTCTATCAGATCACTCAGGATCACTCCTGGGTTGAAGAGCAAGTTCGAGCCGGGATGATGTCGCGGGATGAGGCGGAACTGTCTCCTTTCAGAAACGTCATTACGCGATCCATAGGCGCAGCGCTAACCGTTCAACCCGATTTCTACGAAGAGCGCTCACAAATCGGCGACATCTGGGTTCTCTGCTCGGACGGCTTGACAGCCTATGCGAATTCGGATGAAATCGCTCAGATCGCAGGCAATAATCCTCCGTCTGAAGCCGCAAGACAGTTCATTGAGCTTGCAAACGCTCGAGGTGGCAGAGACAATATCACGGTTTTTGTCATCGCCGTTCGTGAACTTCAACAAATCTCCTCAAAATTCGCGACTAAAGACACGCCTACGGAAGAGGAAATCTGGATTGAAAGCCCTGCCGAACAAGCGCCTGAGCCGGTAGCGGCTATTGAATACATTGCAGCCGCTCCCTACAAACCGCTTGAAGCCCCTTCTACCGCCAATTCTCATTCCGCCATTCTTCCGACTGTCGAGGAGAATCCTCGCAGCGGTTGGAGAAAACTGCTTAATCTTGGCGGGTAGAGCTTTGTTGCATAGTCGCACATATCTTTTCAAATCGCCTCTGCCCTTGCGGGAAGCGGCGACTATTTTTTTCGGGACAAAGAAATTATTCCCTGATTTCCGCAATGCTTCTCACCTCGCTCCCATGTGCATCACGGCAGTCGTCAAGTTTTATTTGCGAGCGGCTTAATCTCAGGTACGCTTTGTAGTGTACCTCTAAAACTGGACACGGAGGATAACACCATCGCTCTTGCGAATAACGCATTGGCGAGCCGTTCCAGAAAGGGGTTCACTAAAACCATTGATAGTCTTTCGTAAGAGTTTTCGAAAATGGAGTGTTTAGATGCAAAAAAGAAGAACAAATCGAACTAAAATCTACACATGGATATTCGTTGCAGTCGCAACATTCCTCGTTCCAGCAAGTCATTTGTTCTATCGGCAGTGGTTAAATGTTTGTCTTTTCACTGCTATAAAAAGGAATGATTCAACAACAGTTCATACTCTGCTTCGACAAGGAGCAGATGCAAACGCTCGAGACTACTCTGATGACAGGTTTCGATTGTCTGATTTTTTCGCAACATGGGTAAATGGAAAATCGCATGCCTACGTTGCTCCAACTCCCATCATAGTCGCATTGGATGCACAGCGAGAAGGCCCAATGGAATTTCATTGTCTTCATGAAAATACAGACTTGATTCAGGCTCTTCTGGATAATGGAGCTAATCTTAATGCCATTGCTCCCGATGGAGCCACACCGCTCCAGATATCAGCAAACAGAGGCATATTTGCCACATTACGTCTCTTGATAGATTCTGGAGGTTTCGAATAACCCAGAGTGACCGCAATGCTTCTCTTCTTGTCGCAATTGGACTATGGCATCCTAATGTAGCCATCTATTTGCTTGATCATGGGGCAAATGCAAACTCCCGTGATAGTAATTGCTGGAGCGCTTTGATGCTTGCGACTTATACTGGTCAACAATCCGTCGTAGAAAGTCTCCTGCATCATGGAGCAGATATTGACTATGCCACAGCTTCTAAAGAAACAGCGCTTTCTACAGCATTAAGATACAAAAACTATAAAATCTCGCAGGTATTAGAATCGGCTCCAAAGAGCAAGCTGTCTGTGTCACATTAGTTCGAGACAAATCCCTGAAATGAGATAAAAGTAGATTTCAACAATTTGGGCTAGATAGGACACCTATTCATGAGTACAATTGCACTAAATACGATGCAGGACGCCCAAGTCTTCGCTCGCGCTACTATACGAACTCTTACGTTGGAGGACTGAGACGAAGCACGTTTGAAGCTGGCGGCGCGCTGACTACCACGATTTGGGATGGCACGGACTACCTGATGGAGAAGAGCTGACATGGGAACAGTTAGATACACAACCGCGGAATGTGTCAATGTCCCAAATTAGGTGTGTAATACCGCCAGAACAAGATATTTACAGTTCAATCTATAAGTGGCTATCTTGGTGAATCGCTTGGATCAGCCCTTTCTATACCATATTCGATGAAGTTTCATGATTAACAAAGGCATCTGGCCACTTACGTAGCTATAACTATGTTTTGGACTCGTAATTGACCTCCGGCTCCACCTCTAGGATGAGAGTAATGAAAAATAAAATCATAATTCCGGTAAACATCGGGGTACTTTTTATAATATTATTCTTTATTATAAAATCACATAATACAAAACCATTGATCACAATATTACCTTACAAAGATTGGTCGATGTCTAAACCTACTCTTAATGCTGACGGTGTTGACACAGTAGAACAAACAAAATATTATGGTCCAATTTCAGTTACCACGACACATCGCCGCTAATTGTCAAACTGCGTGTTTACTAACCGACACTTTTGTCAAACCGCATTCAGAATTGAGCCACTTTAACACGTTTAAAACTGAACTGCCGGCGATCAAATTCCCGGGAAAACCTGGTCTTCGAAGCGCTTTGCAAACAGTACGAATGCCTCACTCCTGTGCGAAGAACAGACGGCGGAACGCCAATGAGACCGGAAATTTATTTCCGGGCTTCCTGTTTTCAGGGGGACAGGAAGCCGCCGAAACGGCGTTTTGGAGAGTCCGTTTTTGGCGTTGCTACTGGCCATCTACCTCCTCTTTTTTAATTTCCCTTGCCAATTCGCCCTATCTCAGGCTATCATATAGGATTAGGCGCTCACAAAAGACTTTGAGACATGGGCGGGCGCAGAGAGTTGAGTTGATATCCAATGTTTGTTGATGAAGTTGAAATTGAAGTTTTAGCGGGAAATGGCGGAAACGGGATGGCGACTTTTCGAAAAGAGAAGCACGTACCGCGAGGAGGACCAAACGGCGGAGACGGCGGACATGGGGGAAGCATCGTCTTTAAAGTAGACTCCAATGTCACGACTCTCCTCGATTTTCGGTATCAGCATAAATATAAAGCGGAGCGCGGGGAAGACGGGGCGGCAAAAGACTGTTTTGGTAAAAACGCTCACGATCTCGTTTTGAAGGTGCCTCAGGGCACAGTGGTCACGGATAAAAGCACGGGAGAAGTGATCGCGGATTTGAATCGAATGGATTCAGTAGTCGTCATTGCAAGAGGCGGAATCGGCGGCAGGGGCAACGCTCACTTCGCCACTTCCATTCATCAGTCCCCGAAATTCGCTGAAAAGGGAGAGCCGGGCGAAGAGAAACAACTGCGTCTTGAGATGAAATTGCTGGCGGACGTAGGGTTGCTTGGCTACCCGAACGTCGGCAAATCGACTCTCATCGCCGCCGTCTCCGCCGCGAAGCCGAAGATCGCGAACTATCCTTTTACCACTCTTGTCCCGAATCTCGGCGTTGTCTATGTCGGTCCGGAGCGCAACTTCGTGATGGCAGACATCCCCGGAATCATCGAAGGCGCGAGTGAAGGGGTGGGTCTGGGACATCAATTTCTACGGCATGTGTCTCGCTCACGACTACTGATTCATATTCTGGATATGAGCGGCATGACCGGCAGAAATCCGCTGGATGATTACGAAATATTGAACCGCGAGTTGGTTCTCTACGATGAAAAGCTTTCGAAGTTGCCTCAAATCGTCGCCCTCAACAAAATGG
>JAYVOT010000675.1:0-5269 GCA_043757795.1 Chthonomonadaceae bacterium
AGCGTCGGGGTTTGGAACCGAAAACGAAACGGACTGTGAAGGAGGTGATATAGCCGCCAAAAACGAATACCACGCAAAGAGGTTAGAACAAATTGGAAATGGAACCGCTTCGTCTTTGCCTCAAACTGATATAGGGATCGAACCCGCCATGAAAAAAACTGAACCAACGCAAAACGATTTATCTCCTGCACAACTCATCGACGACCACATCGCAAGCATCTCGGATTGGCGGGGGCAGTCAATGGCTCGTCTACGCAAGCTTGTCCACGAAGCGTCTCGTGAAATCGTGGAAGATTGGAAATGGGGAACGCCTGTCTTCGGGCGCAAAGGCAATGTCCTCGCGATCGGCGCGTTCAAAGACAACGTTAAAATGAACTTCTTCAAAGGCGCTTCTTTAGATGATGCGACAGGGCTGTTCAACGCAGGATTGGATGCGAAGGCGACTCGCGCCATCGACTTCCATAAAAACGATCAAGTCGATGAATCCGCAATGAAAGACCTTATCATCGTCGCGGTACAGTATAACTTGACGGCTGGGAAATAGCAGAGAATTTAAAACAGTCCAACCTCGACAGCGTATCGATGTAGAAGGAGATGTCGGCAATGCCGATCCTAACGGATGATTTATGGGGCGCCGCCGGGAAAGGCGACACAGAGCGAATCCTTTTCCACCTTAATCAGGGCGCTGATGTGAATGCAAGAGGACAAGCGGGGATCAACGCCCTGGGATACGCCGCATACGAGGGACACGCTGAAGCTGTCAAGTTTCTCTTGCAACGAGGAGCGGACCCTAATTCCATAGGGTATGAGGATTACATGCCATTGGGTTTGGCTGCCTGGGCGGGAGAGACCGAATGTATGCTACTCTTGCTCGACGCCGGAGCTGATTCAGAACGAGGTCATGCAAATAATGGCGAAAGCCCTCTCCATCACGCAACGATAAAAAATAGACTGCCCGCTGTCATCTTGCTTCTCGCGCGCGGAGCCGATCCAAATCACGCTTCTTTTCACGGAGGCGCAACGGAACTTATGCCCGAATCGACGCTTGCCGGGGAAACGCCCCTTCACAAGGCAGCTGTCGGAGGAAGCGTAGAACTTATTCGAACCTTGATCTCGGCAGGAGCGGATACGACCTTGAAAACAGGGCGCGGGGAAACGCCTTTCGCTCTAGCAACTCGAGTTTGCCGCCCGCCGGAAATTATAGAAGCGCTAAAAAAGAAGTGAATCAATAAATAATGAGCATTTTCAAAGAGCCTAAAGCGCTAATTTACTGTCATAGAAAAGAGCGAAGAGATTTGGATAACAATCCAGTTCTCTTCGCCCTTTTTTGAAAGCTGACGGAACAGACATCCCCCCAGAGCTGCCCCGTCATTGATTTCCTTTGCACCTTCGTTCGCTGCGAACAGAGAATTTCAGATGTTCGGGGATCGGCTATTTTGGACGCCCCCCGCGCCCGAATAGCACGCTTGGTCTCTAAATTGATTGCATTGTCAATCGCTTCAGAAGAAAATGTTTCATCGTTTGTTGATGACAAACATAGTATAGCGCTGTCAGCCAGATTTGACAAGGGTTTCTAGTAAAATTTTACAAAAAGATTTCGAATCAGTGATTATTTTTGAGAAAGTACCTATTTCAGGCGAGAAAGTAGGGTTTGATAAGAAAAATCGAAGAATTGCGAGCAGTATGCAGAGACAATATACGAGTGAAGGGGAAATAATAATTGAGTAGTATTGCGGAGTCTATTCAAACTAGACAGTCTTTGGTGCGCGTTTGCGTCGGCGAGCAACCGTTATGGGAGTTTTGGAGGCGAGGTAGTTGCGAACTCCTTTGCAGATAGCAAGTGCGACGCGACTTTGAAATTTCCCGTTAAGAAGTTGGCGCCTGTCTTTCGCATTGTTTATGTATCCTATCTCGCAGAGAATCGCCGGCATATTCGTTTCACGAAGGACGGCAAGGCCGTTTGCATAGAGTGAAGTGTCCGTCAACGCACCTCGGTTTCTCATTCCGCTGACGGGAGCAAGGCTTTGCTGAACGCAAACAGCCAATGAGCGGCTCTGAGGCGATTCAGCGTGATAGTAAGTAGTATTGCCGGAAATGGCGTTAGCTTTCTTCCAGGTATCGTTGTGAATCGATATGTAAAGATCCGCCCCTACTTCATTAGCAAGGGCAGGACGATCTTCGAGAGCGACGTGAGAGTCCGATGAGCGAGTCATTCGGACTTTCACGCCGCTGGCTTCCAAACAAGTACGAAGTTTGGAAGCGATTGCGAGGGTGATATTTTTTTCGGAAGTTAGTTTCCCGTTCTCCATCACATTGGCTCCGTTGTCGAAGCCTCCGTGCCCGGCGTCGATGACGACGAGCTTTCGTGTGCCGCGGACGTGCGCGTTCGCGCTTTTAGGCGGAGTGATATCGAAGATAATCTGATTCTCAGTAGATTCTTGAGAGACCGTGACCGGCTTGCTTGCATCGAGTTTGATTCGAGTAAGCGGGGCGATACGAGGCGACTTGCGTTGCGTCGAAGCTGTCAAACCGGTGATAAGCGAGTGAGAAATGTCTTGATCGCTTTGTTGATCGTTTTCAAGATTAAGTTGCGAATTCGGTATGTCGATGATCACTTGTCTTGTCGCGGCGGAATAGTGAACGAATGCGCGAGCTTTTGCAGTCGTTGTGACGATCAACTGAATGTTTTCAGTATCTTCCGCTCTGTAAGTGATACGTTCTATCTCAGTCACTTGCTTTTTGAAAGTTGTCGTCGTCCCCGGATAAGCTCCATCGTCCTGTTGTGAGGCAGTCCGTCGCCTGGTTGAAGGAACGGGTTCCGTCTGAAAGTTAGCATCATCCTGTTGGACGACCGCCTTCTTTTTTCGAGGAGTGACGACAGATGCGTCTGTGACTCGGTTCCTTCGCGGCGGAGCGACAGTGTCATCTGAAATAGGGGCGCGTCGCCGATTGGGAAGAATCAATTCGTCGCTCGAAACCTCCGGGTTATTTTGCGACGAGCTGTGCGTTAGTCCAGTTCCGCTTGTGCCGCCGCCGGTTAAGGATGCGGTATATGTCGCAGTTGGGCGAGTTTCAGTCGTATTTACGGAGAGCCTTGCGCCAGGAGCGAGGTCAACGACTATTCTAGAAACGTCGGGAGTAAACTGACCGAAACGGACTCTATCAGCGTATCTTCTGGACTTCAGTGAGACGGCTCGCAGGTCTTTGGAGACGACTGCGCCGATTACATCCACATAGCCGCGCGGATTTTCGGTGCGAAGAAGATTGGATTTGAAAGGGACTGGAAAACTCGTACCGACATGAAGAGAGGTTCCCTCAACTCGCACATCCGTCACTCTTGCCAAAAGATAAGTTGTGTTGGGCAACTGATACTTGCTTGCAAGCAGCCCTGTCCTAGCGCTCACAGGCTTCAACACTTTGCCGTCCACAGTTTCAGCGAGATCGGTAAGGCTTATGTAGGGTTTCCCCTGATAAGTCGCATAATCCAGATCTTCGCGCTTGCCTGTTCTCAAAGTGATCCGTACAACGTTCCTTGTTGAAGTGACTGTTCCCTTCGCTCCCACGCTTGTAAGCGCTTCAAGGGGCACGAATGTCTCTTTGCCGTCGTAGACCGCCGTGCTTTTCAAAGAGACGATTTTGCCTGCGACCCAAAGTTTCACAGGAGTGACGCGCTCAGCGGCTTGTACAGCCATGTTCGAAGTTGCGAGAACGGCGAACGCAGGCAGTGTTGCACAGAGCGTTGTCAATTTGGAACGCAAACGATGGGGGCTATTGCCGAAACCAAGATTTGCGGATAGCATTAGAGCGCCTCCCTTTACCATTTTCTGGTTTGTTATTCACTTCCATGTCCTTTGAAATCCTAGCAAAAAAAACTATTCAATAAAATCTAGTAATTTCGCTGAGCGATTCCATCTCATTAGGCGCGGTTCACGCCTAAGATGTTTACAAGTATATCGCATCTGCTTATTTTTGTCTATAGCAAGTTAAGTAAATTTGTTGACTCTTATAGTCATTTTTTCGCAGATAGAGAGTTTTTATCGTAGGTCTCAAGGAAACAAGAATCTACATAGATTTTTCAGGTTAATGATGTATGTCACGCAACCAACAAATCCGTGTGTTGAAAACACCCGGCAAATACATGGGCGTTCTCCGGACGTGAGAAACGCCGAAGTCTTTATTCACTGCATCGCCATCAACAGTCCCAACGGGCAAGCCCTTTTCAAAGTTGTGCCGGGTGTTTTCATTTCAATACCCGGCTAAGCGCAGAGCGCTTTCAAACCCCGACAGCCCAAACCCTGAATCTCACGAACCGGGTGTTTTCATTTCAACACCCGGACATTTCGTATTACGGAATGCCAACATGAGTAAGCAAGAAAGAGCGTCTCGACGGTATCAGCGAATCATGAGATAATGAGCATTTTATAAATAGGGCCCGACCTACCACTAAACCGAGAAGAGATTTGACAATTGCGTTCGAGTGAGATATACTGAAATTAGATCGCCAAAAACGACACGACTACAGATTAAATGGCGAAAGGGGTTGCAATATGAACAGAGTTCACAGCCCTTATACTCTCTCACAAGCTTTAGCGGAAACCTCTACGCGATCCATTTTGGAATACTTGCGTTTCGGGCAGAAAACAGTCTCTGAAATAGTGAGTGAAACCGGACTGAAACAACCCAACGTGTCCAATCATCTTGCAAAAATGCGGGAATCGGGAATCGTTCGTGCGGAGCGAAGCGGGCGTTCGATGTTCTACTCGCTCGCTGATCCCGTCGCGGACGCGCTCATGCGCCTCCACGAGTTCACTGCGGATTCGCTTGAAATGTCTGATGTCGCTTCTTCCTTTTTATCTTCTTCAATCCGCTCCGATACAATTGAAACCAACTCAGAAAACGCGCTTGCGATCTCTCGTTGGCAGGTCTCTTTCATAGACTGCCTGCTTTCAGGGAAAGAAGACAGAACAAGCGTATTGGTGAACGCCATGTTGGAAAGCAGAGTCAGTCTGGAAGCGATCTATACGAATGTTTTCCAGCCCGCTCTAAGCGAGATAGGCAGGCTATACTTGACGGGCGACATTGACGAGGCTCAGGAGCATCTTGCAAGTGAAATCACGGAGCGGATGATGTCTAGGGTGTCGCAATTCTACTCCCCCGTACATCGAAGCCACTATCGCGCCGTATTAGGGTGCGTTGCAGACAACTGGCACGCTCTTGGTTTGAGAATGATCAGCGATTCACTCAAAACCTCAGGGTGGGAAACGCTTTT
>JAYVOT010000676.1:0-5266 GCA_043757795.1 Chthonomonadaceae bacterium
GACCCGGAACCGCTCTGTTACCGAAGATCAAACTGGCAAAAAACACGCCTTCTTATCAACGCTTCGCGATATCTCCGAACCAAAAACATGAAAAATACAAAAATGTCAAGCAAATTCACTATGATAAGTTTGACAATAGACAAAAATTAACCTAAAATCACTCTAATAGTGATATTATAGGGTAGTCTTAACGGTTTGTCAAGCGAATTCCCTCAAACAAGGCAAATTATTTTCACTGGCAATATATGCTATTGCTGGCAATTTATGATTTTGAAGCAATAATAGGCGATCAAGATCAATTGCTATGCTATCTTCAAGCGCTCATGCTCAATCTTATTTGAAATTAAACTCGACCATTTAAGCGAGGCATGAAGCGGACATCAGCCGCAACTCTTTCACGGACTGCGCAAGCGATTCAACGACATAGTCAATTGTTTTGATAGTTGTGGTTTTTCCCATCGTCATACGCAAAGCGCTTCTCGCCAAATCACGAGGAACGCCAATCGCTTTCAAAACATGAGAAGGATCTTGGGATCCCGAGCTACAGGCTGAACCTGCGGAAGCGCAGATCCCTGCCGTGTCTAAGGAGAGCAAGATCGATTCTCCGTGGACGCCCTCAATACAAACGTGTACGTTCATAGGCAAGCGATGAACGCGACTTCCATTTACAGTAATACCGGTTATATTATCGGTAAGTTTATTAAAAAAATACTCTCGCAAACAAGTCAACCGAGCCGCTTCCTGTTCCATCTCATTTATAGAGATTTCCGCAGCTCTACCTAATCCTACGATTCCGGGAACGTTAAGAGTTCCCCCGCGACGCCCTCTTTCCTGATCACCACCCTCTTGAAATCGTGAAAGACTGACTCCGCGTCTCAAATAGAGCGCTCCAACCCCTTTTGGACCATAAAACTTATGCGCTGAGACGCTCAAGAGATCAATATTCATCTCCTTGACGTCAATTAACAACTTGCCGAAAGCTTGAACTGCATCGGTGTGGAAGATGACGCCCCGCTCTCGACAGAGACTACCTATCTCTCTAATTGGCTGAACGGTTCCGATCTCGTTGTTTGCATGCATTACCGAAACTAAGAGAGTGTCAGAACGTAGCCTTTTTTGAACCTCCAACGGATCAACCAACCCTACGGAGTCGACAGGAATCATCTCAAGCTCGTAACCTTCGTGTTCCAATTTCTCCAGAGTTTCCAAAACTGCGTGATGTTCAATCGGAGTAGCGAGGAGATGCTTTCGCGAACCGGAGTTCGACTTTACAACGCCTCTGAGAGCCATATTGTCCGACTCCGTTCCTCCGGAAGTGAAAATGATCTCATTTTTGGAGGCGTTGAGAGCGTCCGCGACTATTTTTCGGGCGTCCTCAACCGCTTCGCGAGATTGCATTCCCAGACTGTAGAGCGAGGCGGAGTTACCATACCTCTCTGTAAAATAGGGCAGCATTGCTTCGAGAACTTCAGGGGCGACAGGCGTGGTTGCGGCGTGATCAAGATAAATTGGAAGTTGCATGGATGTGTCCGGGGTGAAAGCGAAAGTCAAATAGCACGAGTTAAAACGCAATTCATAAAAGCGAAACCCGCCGGCGCGGGTTGAAAGAAAATAGCGGTACAGTATTTTGGTCCCTCATCAAATCATGTTTAAGAAATGATAGAGGTATTCGAACTCGCAATAGCGAGCTAATTATTTTGTTGCGGGGTCGGCGGATTGCACAATTTTAACGGCAGGTCTCAATTTATTCGCTCTATGCATCCGGGGACGCAACGGACGAATTGCAGGATTTCAAATGCGGCTTTCTCAAATTGGAGTCGTTCTAAAATGCTGTTCAGTTTAGACCAAAGCGTCCATCTTCTCTGCAAGTCGAATGTCGAGCGCGCTAATTCCTGCTACGTCATGCGTCATCAGGTCAACTTTTACAGAACCGTATGAGTTGCACCACTCCGGGTGATGATCCATTTTCTCAGCAGTCAATGCAACTCGAGTCATGAATCCCCATGCCTGAACGAAGTCATTAAAAATAAACATCTTTCGAAGTTTGCCGTTCACTACGGACCAGGACTTCAATCCTGCACAGGCTGCTTCCAACTCTTCCGGCGTCAGCTTAGTCAATTTTGGCATGTGGGTCTCCCCTATTCGATTTCCAGGAGATCGAACCGTCTCGCGGTGGGATCAAGCGCCGCTCGCAAAGCGTGGAACGCGGTCTCCAATTTCGTACGAATGTCTTCCAATTCTTTTGCTTCAGGGCTTCCTGCAGTAAAGCGATCCGGTCTGCAACGCTCTTCGAGTTTCTCATAAACGGACTGAACTGTGGGATAGTCCGAACCTGACTCCAAGCCAAGCAAACGATAGTGCTGAGCGAGCGGATCCGCTACCTGGTTCGAAGTCGCGGCATTTCTTGGGGCGGCGGCTGAGACTGACGACACGCCCGATATCTCTTCAGGCGTTCTAGGGCGTGATGCAGGACGCGAACGTTCAACTTGCGACGGGGAGATCAAGGTAGGAGTAAATGGCGACTCTATCGCCTCATCCAACTCTTTTCGAGCCGATTTTTTCTGTTGAGATCGAACGAGCTTCGCCTCTTCTTCCGACGAAAGCTCGTCATTTTCACCTAGATGATCGAAATACTCCCTTAATTCGCCTGCTTTTCCTTTTGCTAATCGAAAGAGTCTCTCTGGAATACTCATATCTATTTTCGCCCTAGCTTTTCTTCCAGTTCGCGCAGTTGTCGGTCAAGATCGCTCTCTTGAGCGGCCGGTCTGGCGCCGTTGCCATTGGAAGTCACTCCGCCGCCGACAGTCTGCAAATTCGTCACGTTGTTGGTAGTGGAGTATTTTGAGGCGGGATTGCCCCCCATCGCCAACTTCGCTTCGAGTTCCGCGAGTTGTCTGTCGGCTTCGACGTCCATTTGCGACATCTCCATTTCCCGCATCTTAGAGTCGATGCTTGTGTTGGCGATCTCGCCCCGGGCGGAGGCTTCGGACTGCATGGAGGTAATTCTCTCTTGAACGGAACTCCACTGCTGATTAGTGTCGCTGAATTGCAAACCATCCAGAGCTTTGTTGATCTTGATCTGAATCTGAGCCGCTTTCATATTCGTTTTCAACATCATGGCTTCGGAAGTTTTCTGTCGAATCATCTCTTCCTGACTCTTCATGGCGATCTTGACTTTCTCGGAAGCCTCGATTGCGGACGCGAGCGTGGTTCTCATGTTGACGAGAGTCGCATCGTGAAGAGATTTCTCTTTCAAAAACTGTTTTGCGAGTTCGCGATTTCCAGAGGTAAGCGAAAGCGTCGCCTTTCGCTCAAGTTCTGCGACAAGACGCTCTTCTTTATCAACTTCGGCTTGAAGGTTGTTCTTTTGAGTCAGGGCTTGCACTGCAAGCTCACGATTCTGAACGTTTCCTTCCTTCATCTCTCGAACAGCTTCATTCAAAATAATTTCAGGGTCTTCCAACTCGTCGAGTTTCCCGTGGAACAAAGCCTTGAGATATCGCCACGCTCGCGTAAATGGATTCATTGAAGCCAATCTCCTTTAACAGCGCTTCGTTTGAAGCGCCGCACTCTCTAAGTCTGCGACGAAACACGATGAAAATGTCTCGTGACGATTCGCAAAATAGGAGTCCTCTAGTTTGTATTATCACACTTTTCTACGTGATTGTCAACGGTTCGTTTCATTGGTTTGCCTTCAAGGCGAAACTTTTGAGTTCTTCGGCAGGATAACGGCGCGTTTGCATCGAAATCAGCGATTGTGAACAATCCTCGCCGCTTTTATCTTGCGAATAATCCGATACGAATAGCGCAAATCGTCCGGCCTGCAGTCGGAGGCATGAGGCGGCATGTCTCGCTCCTCCTGGCAAATCTGGGCAAAAAGTACGACATCGCGCTCTTCGCGCCTTCCGATTTCACACTTGAATGTGAAATCGAACGCGTCAGTCGGAAAATATTTGATTTGACCGCAAAAACTGCGCCCGTCCAAGATTGGCGTAAAATCGGAACGCTTGCAGATCAATTGCGCGGAGATTACGATTTGATTCACGGGCATGGAATGCGGGGGGCGCTCTATGCAGTTCTAGCAGGTCAAAAGGCTGGGATTCCCTCTCTCTTCACCGCACACAATCTCATCGTCAATCCGAATTTTACGCAGAAAATTCTCATCAGCTATCTTGTCCGCAAAGCCTCAGCCTGCATCGCCGTTTCGGAAGCAGTTCGGGACTCTTTCGATCAGTGTCGTACCGACAGACGAAAATTTCATGTCATCTCAAACGGCATAGACTTGCAATCGTATCTTAAATGGGTCAACTTCGCGCAAGCGTACAAACAGTATGACATTCAACCGGGCGCGCCTCTCATTTTGGGCGCAGGCAGACTCTCGAAAGAGAAAGGTTTCGATGTCCTCTTGCAAGCGATGCGCGATGTGCAAATCAAAATCCCTGCCGCCCGACTTGTCATCGCGGGAGAAGGCGTCGAACTGGTTGCTTTGCAGGAGTTGGCGTCTCAGCTTCTAATAAAGGTCAACTTCGTTGGCCATGTTTCAGACTTGGTCCCGCTTTTGAGGGCGTCCGATATCGTTGTCGTTCCCTCCAGGGAAGAGGGTCAAGGTCTGGTCGCCGTTGAGGCGATGGCTTGCGCAAAAGCCGTCGTAGCGAGCGATGTTGGCGGGTTGCCGCAAACCGTTCTCGATAATAGGACGGGCGTCCTCTTTCCCGTCGGAGACAGCGAAGCGCTCGCGCGGACTCTTGTAAAATTGCTCAACGATCCTGAGCGCAGAAGGGAGTTGGGAGCCGAGGGGCGCATTCAAGTCAAAAAATCCTATCTGCTGAAAGACATGATCGCCAGGACGGAGAACTTGTACGCCAAAATTTACACGGACAATTTCAACCCGTCGTAAGCGGCGATGAAATCATGATCCGCAAAAAAAGCGGTCAGTTCCTCGTGATTTGATCCGCAGTTGTGGGAAAAATGGGTTGCGACGCTCGTCGCCCCGCTCGCAATCGCGCCTCTATGCCTTAACTCCTCTCGAAAACGGATCAGCGCCATTCCTCCCATGTGATTCTTTTCGTGATCTCGCACGCCGTATGTACAGTCCAAAATCAGCAGATTGATCGGTTTGTCGTTGAGAAAATCCCAGGTTTCCGCGTCCCACCAACCGGTGTCGTGCCCCAATAAGACTCTTTTGCCTTGGGTTTCGAGAAGATAGTTCAAACAAGCCTCCGAACGATCATGCGCTGCAAGAATCGGGGTGGCGCTCAAGCCCTTT
>JAYVOT010000677.1:0-5265 GCA_043757795.1 Chthonomonadaceae bacterium
AGGCGCTGCAGTGCAAAAAAGACGTGAGCCTACTGCAATGTTGGTTGAAGGTGTCATCCAAGCACTCCCCGATCCAAGCTTAATCTTGTTTCGATGGACATCAGCGATTTATTAAAATGCGGATGCCTAATCTACCGAGATAAAAAGAAATATAATAGTTTCAACCCCCAACTACTCAATTACGTATGAGAGGCCGCACCTCCTCAAATTGAACCTGCATACAGGCGTTTCAACTTCAATCCATGATTTCACTCTCTTTGAAGATCCTTTGAAAGGAATGGGAGTAAGCTCTAAGAAATAACGCCGCTACTTTTCTCCCGCAGTTTTAGTCACGCCTTCCATCCATCCCTTTCTGACTGCGAGTTGTGCCGCGGACGAATTTGGCGCAAGAGCTAAATCTCCCGTAAATCCGGCATAGCCCAGGCTCTCCTCGAAAGGCATTTCTTGAGTCGAGCGAGCAAGTTTGTCGTAGAGAGACGATAGATCAACTCCGGCAACCTCGGTCACGACCAGTCGCAACTCATCTTCGCCGTAGCCGGGCTTCGGCGGGTTATGGCGCAACATCAAAAGTCTCATCACATCGTCCAGAGATTTTCGGTTCTCAGTGACTGATCGTATTTTTAGATCGAGACAAAGCCCGATCAATTCCCCTTTGTCATAGTAGGAAAGTCCCCCGTATCCCTGACTGTTTCCCGATTCCCACACTTTCAAACTTGCCTCGTCCGCAGTCACTTTTTTCCTTGCCGGATTTAACTTCATACGGTTGATCGCCTGTTTCCAGTGCTTTAGAAACTCGTCTTCAGTTGAAATCCCTGCTCGATAGGCGGCTATGTGCGCGTAGTACTCGGTCACGCCCTCGGCAAACCAGAGGTTTCGCGTTCTTGGAGGTTTGATGTAGTCAAAGGGGCCTAAAACCGCTGGACGAATTCGCTTTACATTCCAGAGATGGAAAAACTCGTGTCCGAAGAATGAGGCGAAGGATTTCGGGGAAGCCTGCGAGTAGAGCGCGATTCGGCAGGAGTTTAGATGCTCCAAACCGCCGCCGTCACCGTCAACATCGAAGAAAAAATCGTACTGCGCGTAGGGAGTTCCGCCCATAATTTTCGTTTCCGACTCAACGATTTTCTTCAAAACAGGCGAGTAAAGATCGGGATTTTTAAGCGAACTTGTCTTGCCGAAAAAAACCGCTTTGTGTTTCACGCCGCTCGCCTCGAACTCGCGAATTTTCAAACTTTCAGCGTCCCCCATCGCAATCGGAGAATCTGCGAGGGTGTCATAGTCTGCAGCGAAATAGGAATTCGAAACTCCCTCTTTGAGAGGAGCCGGGGGTAGGGGAGTCTCCGCCTTCCAGCTATTAGGGAGCGAGATATCAAGTTTTGTCTTCCAGTCTTTATGCTCGACGAGATAAAGGAACGCTGAAGCGCCGTTGATAAACCCCTGAGTTCGTTCAATCTTCACGTTTTGGCTAAAAAATCCGGGAGGGGTCTGGGGGACGACGTAGGTGATCGAAACCCTTTCAGCCCCATTCGTTTCAATCTCCCAGGTTGCTTCATCTACACGTTTGAAAGACAGATCGGGCCGCTCTTCCTCTCCATTGATCCCGACCGGGTGAAATTCAAGCACGTATTTCCCATGGTTTTGCAGATGATAGTCGCCAGGAGACCACGCCGGCATCTGCACCTTGACCGCCTCCTCGCCAGCATCAATTGGAAAAGACATCGTGACCTCTATGCGAGGAACATCTCCCTGCGCAATCACTTTGAGAGAGTAGTTCACCGTTTCGACAGAGGCTTTGACTTTTGATGTTTGCACACGGGGGCGAGCGCCCGCAATGGTCGATTTGTTTCGAAAACCGACGTGATTGAATGAAACGACAATCGGGAAGAGAGCGATGATGCCAAGTCTAAGCAGTTGAGAAGAGTTGAAAAAATGGTTCGATGAGGGCATCTTAAGAAATATCCTTCAATAAAATTGTGAAATGAGGAGCGCACGTTGTTTCGAGTTGTCGCTCTATTTCTTTGAATGAAGCTATGCAGAGCCGCTTACGCTAAAACTTTCGTTCGCCTGGCGGCGCCTCCGACAGTTCCATTTTCCTGGGAGCAGTCGTGCGGAGGTTGGTTTCAAAAAGTTTTAGCGTGGTGGGAAAGTCCGGATTGACAGGAGAATCTTGTTTTGGGACAGCATAAACAATTTTGCTTTTATCCGGCGACCAGTCGCAATCGGCGCTTTCAATGACGCCCAGAGTTCTAGATATTTGTTTCTCGACGCTCATGCCAACAACTGCAAATTTATCTTTTTCAGGCGAAATCGCGCCAATTCTTCGTTCGTCAATCCACACGGGAGCTAGAAAGCCGCGCCCGTCCGAAGGGCTGACTCGCCTTGCTTGCTTCGTAACTGAAGACCATACCCAGATTTGGTAGAGATTAAAGTCGTTTGCGTCAGGCGTCAAAGTGAATGCGATCATTTTTCCGGTGGGAGACCAACATAAATGTCCTATTCGCGGAACAACCGAAAATCCCTCCTTTTTTAGCCTGATATCGCTTTTCACCAGTTCGGATTGAGAGATGCGCCAGATTTCACCGGAGTTTTGTCCGTCAGGGCTTCCAGGATAAACTGCGCGAAGCGTTTCCGTCACGGGCAGAGAGGCGTTTTTGCGGATAGTTTGCTTATAGATCAGTGCGGACTCTCTCACTGCGTTCAAGCCGTTAGATGGTTTCCAGGTCGCCCAATCGCTGTTCTCAGAGTCGTCAAAGAGAGGTTCCGCCTCCTTCGGCGGTTGGGAAACTGGCTTGATCCCGACTCGTCGTTGGCCGTTGATACCCTCCGCAATAAAAGAAAAATAATTCCCATTGGGAGACCACGCGGGTGAATGATAGTAGTAGAGTTGATCAAAATAGCGCTTAGGATGTAAAGCTAATGGCGTGACTCTGCCTGTGCGTGTGTCGTAAGCCCAGAGTCCTGTCCCCGGCAGTCGTTCGCCGTCGTCAAAATCGAACCATTCCGAGCGTTCAAAAGCTACCAAACGATTGTTGGGAGACCATACCAGTGAGTCCGGCGAGCAGTATCGAGCGGAAGTGGGACTGTAGGGACGATCCATGCCGACGCGCTCCGACTCGAGGACCGCTTGCGGGCGTTCCAGTTGAGAATCTATGAGGTGAAGTTGAAGACGTCTGTCCGGAGTTTCGCGCAAAAACGCGATCCTTTTGCCGTCCGGTGAAAAACGCGGATTGACATCGTTATAGATCTCGGAAATCAAGGGAGGCAAGGGCGGAATTTCTTCGAATCCGGGTTTTTGAGTCGCTCGGCAACCTGAAATCACAAGTTGGATTAATATTGCACTGATTATAAAATAATCACGGCCCTCAAATTTTGCTCTCATTTCGCGTTTGCCATCGGATAGACTTCGACCTGTTGAGTTGTCACGTCATCGGAAATCGGCAACGTCAGCACGCCATTTGCGTCCGCTGTGAAAGTCCCCTTTATTCCCCCGTTAACGGCATAGATTCCACTAGGTTTGCCCATTGCACAAATTATAACTCCTGCAGGCTTTGAATCCAGAGCGCGATAACTTATCCTCAAACTGCCTTTGTCTTTGTCGAAATTCGTATCAAGGAGGCAAACATCCCATCCCGCTGTGACGGTTCCTTTTTTATGATATGCTTCGTAGAGGGAGACTAAGGCGCAGGCGTCGCCGGAGGAATCCATTCGTCCGCAACCGTCTCCATTGTCTCCGTTCAGCCATTCGGGAAATCCGCCGCTCCTGGTTTGCGCGGATTTATAGGCGTTCAGGATGTCCGTAGCGAGACTTTGCGCCATCGCCGATTCGCCTCGATCTAAAAGCGATTTCCAGAAAAGCCACTGCGTTCCAAACTCTATCCCTCCATGCGAGACTGAACTTTGCATGTAGCCGGGAGAATCTTTCGCCTGGCTTCTTAGTCCTTCCGCAGCTCGAAAAACGGGGTCTGAAATTCGTTTGAGAATCGCTGAGTTCTGTTCAGTTGTAAGCGAGTCGGAGCCTGCTATCAGCGGGAGCAGGTTTCTTAAGTTGTCGGCTGTGTCTCCCTCTCGCATCGCCACTTCTTCCGCGTCTTTGCTTTCTTCTTTTCTTATTGATTTTGAAGCGAAAGTTCCCAATTCGGAATTCCAAAGGTTTTGCTGAAGCGCAAGGGAGAGAGAGGCGATATCGTTTTCGAGTGCGAGAGTCTCCTCCTTTGGTCTTAAAAGAATTTGGGAGGCAGCGTGAAGAATTTTCGCTGACCGGATTGCATAGGCGGAGTAGTCGGCGGAGTAGCGGCGCCCGACTCGATTCGCAAAAGGCAGTCCTCGCTGTCCGTCAGTCCAGACTAAAAGCCAGGAATCGGTTTCCGTTTTGCCTGCTGTCAGAAACTCTTTGTAGCGTCGAAACGCGCTCGGATAAAATTTGTCGAGCATGTCCCGATTATGATTACGTTGGTAGAGTTCCCAGAGTGCGAAGAGGTCTATCGGCGGCACGGGAGGCGGAGTCTCTTTTGCAAGAAACCATTGAACAAGTTGCGATTCCGCCCAATCAGCGCGATATCCCGCCCAACCCAGGGACATCCATCCTCCTTTGCCGTACTGATAGGTTCCTGTAGGAAGGAGTGAATCGAATTGTCTATTGGGAACTCCGACTCTCTTGCCATCCGAAAAAGGCGTATTGATCAGGGATTGAACCAGAAGGCTATCCAAACTCGCTTCTCCTGTTCGTGGTTTTGCGAGGTTGTGCGCCTTCGTCGCCTTGTCGAGCAAGTCGCCTGTTCGGGAACTCTCCGTAACGCCTTTTTCAGCCTGACGAAGAAGCGTTTTCGCTGAAAGAGAAGCTGTTTCCGAATCGACTCCAATTCCTATGCAAAGATTGTAGGTTCTAGTTTCGCCTGGATCGACGTTGATCCCGCTTACGCGCGTCAACCCCAACGTGACCGCAGGCTTCGGGTTTGTCAATGGGACAACTCCCTTCGGGGTTACATTGCCCTCTTCATCTTGAGTCGTTTGATTTCCCTCAGAAGAAAAAAAGGCGTCAGTCACCTCATAAGAGCGAGTAGGGGCGCCTGCATCCGTAGCCGAGATCGCGAAAACTTCATGTACGCCGTTCGTATTAAATGTAAGGCTTTGTTTATTGCCGCTGATCTCAAAAGTCGGGTTCGTCGGCACGAAACCTCGATGAATCGTTTCTAATCCGCCGAGCAGGTCGACGAAATAGCGTTGAATTTTGGGAGAGTTGTTCGTTAAAACTAAATGAATAACAAT
>JAYVOT010000678.1:0-5256 GCA_043757795.1 Chthonomonadaceae bacterium
TTTCGGAAATAAGCGATGATGGCGACTATCGGTCCCAACTGAACGATCGCTGAAAACGCCGCTCCGGGATCTTGCTGCCCCATCAGTTGGGGCGCTATCTCCATATGCGCCGTGCTGCTCACGGGCAAAAACTCCGTCAGACCTTGCAAGATACCCAGCAGTATCGCCTGCAACCACCCTACTTCCACAATATGCGCTTGTAACGGCAACAGAACCCCTCCTCGCCTCGTCTATAACTTTGCGGACGCACCCGGGATCGAACCAGGGTTTTTCGTCCGCGTCACACTTATCTCAATAAGAACCAGAGTCCTTGAAAAACGAACTGACTCAACCTTCCGTCCATCGCCCAAGCGTCGTTTGTTTGCGACGGCACGATAAATTATACCGCGAGCGAAGGGAAATCAGGAAGCGCGTCCTAAACGATTTTCAAGCAAACAATTGACAGGATTTTGTGAAAATTGTATACTGAACTCTGGTAAATTCAGAATCACAACAGAAATCCAACATTCAAACTTAAACATAAAGCGCAATATAATACAACCCGGAGCAGAGAGGCAGACTCTTTTGGAGATGATCAGAATTATCGGCGGCAAGCCGTTGCAGGGAAGCGTGTCAGTCGGAGGGAGCAAGAACGATACCGTCGCCATTATGGCCGGCGCTCTCCTTATATCCGGAAAGACGATACTTAGGAACGTTCCTAAAATTCGCGACGTATATACGCTACTGGAGATATTTCGCAGAATGGGCGCGACGTCGCGCTTCCTCGAAGACGACTCCCTTGAGATAGACGCAACTAAATTAACCACTACCGAAGCCCCCAACGAACTCGTCTCGAAAATGAGAGCTTCCTTTTATGTATTGGGTGCGCTTCTAGCCAGATTCGGCGAGGCTTGCGTCGCTATGCCGGGGGGTTGCGACATTGGAGCGAGACCCGTCAATTTTCACGTGAAGGGACTGGAGCAACTTGGTTGCAAACTGCATCTCGAACACGGAATCTACCACGGTAAAGTTCGCAGAATGACGGGAGCGAACGTCTATCTGGAGTTTCCGAGCGCCGGAGCCACGCAACATCTGATGATCGCGGCAAGCCAAGCATGCGGCAAAACCGTCATCGAAAACTGCGCCAACGAGCCTGAAATCGTCAGCATGGCGAATTTCCTTAATACCTGCGGTGCAGACATCAAAGGAGCGGGAACCTCCAAAATCGTCATCGAAGGCGTCGACGAGCTTCACCCTGCTACTTATACGGTGATCCCGGATCGGATGCAGGCAGGAACTTACGCTATTGCAGCGGCGATCACAGGCGGAGACATACTGATACAAAATTCGACTCCGGAGCACTGCGGACCGATCTTCTCGAAGCTTCGGGAGACTGGAACCGAAGTGACTCTCGACTCAAAAGGAGTAAGAATCCGCAGACTGGGGAAAATCCGACCGGCAGATATCAAAACGTTGCCTCATCCCGGATTTCCGACTGACATGCAACAGCCCTTCGCATCATTATTGAGCCTCGCTGAAGGTACCTCCATGATCACGGAAACGCTTTACGAAAGTCGATTTCGATACACCACCGAACTGGAAAGAATGGGGGCGGATATACGAGTTGAGGGAAGCGCCGCAAAAATCACGGGCGTACCCAAACTGAGCGGAGCCAGGGTCACGTGCACCGATTTGCGAGCCGGCGCGGCGCTCATCGTGGCGGCGTTGGCTGCGGAGGGTCAGAGCGACATTTCTGGACTGATACATTTGGATAGAGGCTACGAAGACATCGTACCCCGCCTGTACGGATTGGGAGCGGACATCGTGCGCGAAGAGATCAAAGATTGCGGCTCAGCCAGATCGCTATGATCGCTTATTTTAAGAGGAGGGGTGCGTGTTCAGCTTCACACCGTCGCTAGGGATTGACCTGGGAACGGCTAACATCTTAGTCTACGTTCGAGGAAAAGGCATTGTGCTTCGAGAGCCGTCAGTCGTAGCGATCAACAACATTAGCAAAAAAGTGAAAGCTGTCGGAGAGGAGGCGCGCCTGATGCTCGGACGCACTCCGTCGCACATAGTCGCGGTTCGCCCTATGATCGACGGAGTGATCGCAGACTACACCGTCACGCAGAAAATGATGGAATATGTCTTCACGAAAGTGCTCGGCAAGACGCGCATCTTCAAACCGCGAGTACTCATCTGCGTTCCCTCCCAGGTGACGAGCGTCGAACGAAGAGCGGTCATTCAAGCTGCGACTGAGGCGGGCGCGCGTGAAGCTTTTACGATCGAAGAACCGATGGCGGCGGCGATAGGCGCGGGGTTGCCTATTTCGACCCCCGGCGGCAACATGATCGTGGACATCGGCGGCGGCACGACTGACATAGCGGTGATCTCGCTGGGCGGCATCGTCGCGAGCGAAAGTTTGCGTATCGCCGGAAATAGAATGGACGAAGTCATCGTTCGCCACATTAAATCCGTTTACAGCTTGATGATCGGCGATAGGACAGCTGAGGAGATCAAGACGAGAATCGGATCCGCCTACCCGCTTGATAAAGAAATGATGATGGCGATCAACGGCAGAGACATGGTCGCCGGACTTCCTAAAACGGTTGAAATCTCCTCTGCCGAAATTCGCGATGCTCTTTCAGAGCCTATCACGCAGATCGTCGAAAAGGTCAAAAGAGTTCTCGAACTCACCCCGCCGGAATTGTCTTCGGACATCATTGAGCGCGGCATACTTTTGACAGGCGGCGGAGCGTTGCTTCGAGGTCTCGACAAACTTCTCAACGCTGCGACTGGAATTCCCATCTACGTGGCGGAAGACCCGCTCTCCTGCGTTGCGATCGGCACAGGGCGCGCTCTGGAAGAGCTACCGTCCATACGAGAGAGCGCAATTATTTCAGAGTAGCTGATGGAAATCCAAAAAACGGAAATTCGGAATTTTCGAAATCATACGATCCACTAAAGCAATGTCCAAAAATAACCGCACGCAAGCTTTTATGACTTTCGCAGTACGAAGCGTCAAAAAATCAATTCACTTATTTTTGGGCATTGCCTAATACAGCCGAATCGTCAAATCACGTATATTCAGAGTAAATTATGAGACGTCCGTCACACAAAACAGTTGGAAAACTCGTTCTCGTCGCAACTCTTGCTTTCAGTTCTTTTGGAGAGCGACTCGTTTTCGCCCAGGCTTTGCCTGCGGACGTGCGCCCGAATCAGTGGGCTGCCGCATCGGTCGCCGCAATCCTTAAAAACGGAGTTTTGTCCGTTCAAAGCGACAAACTGTTTCATGGAGACGCGAGAGCGACGAGTTCGGAAGCGGTGATCGCTCTCGCAAAGATGGCGAGAAAGATCGAATCCGGAGAGTGGAAACCGGGTTCCGGCAAGCCTGTGTCCAACAAAGTATTGAGCATCTGGGAAAAGACGGATTGGAAGACCCAACCTCTGAGAAGGTACGCGCTGGCAGCGGTTCTCAATCGATTCGGCGATTACGTTGTAAAAGGGCTTCCAAAACTGAAAGCCGGAGCCAAACGTCTGGGGGCTTCCGAGACGTTGGAGCAGGTAACTATTGATCTGACGAAGACAGACCCCGCATACTCTTCTCTTCTCTACCTGGCGAAGAATCGCATGATCTCGCCGAAATCCGCCCTTCTAAAGCCGGACGGCAACCCCGTCTCCGGTGCGACAATGAGCGTCGCCTTGAGAGATCTGGCGATCGGACTCACTGATCGCATGACGGAGGCGAGCGCCGAAGAGGATGGAGCCGCCCCAGTGAAACCTTCAGGCAAGACAAAACCCTGACAAAATGGCATAGCTTCCAGGAGACTCAAATGACTTCACCGCTCCCGCTTCGATGCAACTGTCGTAAAAAAGCGCAGACGAGTCTCAGATGTTCGAGATGCTCTGCGCCGATCTGTCCCGACTGCTCCAAATACGCCCCCGTCGGCATGATTTGCAAGCAGTGCGCGAGCGCGGGACGTTCTCCCATCTATCAGGTCGAACCGTCCGTCCTCGCCAAGTCTATTCCCGTCACCTTGCTTGCGGCGGTTTTTGGCGGTTGGCTGGTCGCGACTATTTCCGGCATCGGTTTCTTCGCGATGTTCGTCTCTTTTCTGTACGGGTTTGGAATTGGCGATATCGGGATGCGACTTACCGGGAGGAAGAGAGGCGCCGCCATTGAGATTATGGTCGGGGTTTGCGTGCTGATCGGTCTCGTTTCCGGCTTTGCGATCAATATTTTCCTGCCAGGCGCCGCTCTAGGACACTCCGCCCCTTCAAATAATTACTTTCAGGACGAACCTGTCAGCTCGATGCGACTCATAACGATAGCTCTAGTAAATCCCTGGAACTACGCTTCCATAGCTGTCGGTGTGTTCGGCGCGATCTGTAGAATTCGTAGAGATTAGGAGTTCTTCCAAGTTTTCATGTTCCTTCAAGACTGTTTGAAGTTGACAGGCTGACGTAGTTATGGTATCTTAATAGCTGTGCGAACGCTCCGAATGACAGGCGTTCGCACGCACTCTTTTTTCCTCCCCCGATATGTTTCGACATACGGTGCGGAACGATTCTAATACCTTTTAAGGGAGCGACCTTTCACCATGCTGAAAGATGAAATCATCCTGACCGCTAGCAGTAAACAACGACTGATCGCCGAGCTTTCCGACTTGAGAACAGTCAAACGCCCGGAGATCACGGCGGCGATCAGTCACGCTCGCGAATACGGCGATCTCTCGGAAAACTTCGAATACCATGCCGCTCGTCAGGCGCAGTCGATCCTGAATGGACGTATTCAGGAACTTGAGGCGATTCTTGATCGAGCGCGAGTCGTCGATGATGCGGCAGTCGGAGGAGATACGATCGGGCTTGGCTCAATTGTGAAAGTGATGGATGTGGACAGCGAAGAGGAATGGGAGTTCACCATCGTCGACGCCACTTCCGCGGACCCCGTCAACGACAAAATATCGTATTCCTCCCCCGTCGGGCAGGCTGTGATCACTCATAAAGTGGGCGAAATTGTGAAGGTGAGCATCCCCGCGGGCAACGTGAAATACGAGATCGTCGGCTTGCGACACGAGTAAGCGGTCGTCCTATTTTGTCCGAACCATGATGCCCATGATTAATGGATTAGCATGATTGATGGGTGGGAGTAGTTCTGTTTTTGTTTGAACCATGATACCCATGATTAATGGATTAGCATGATGTTGAATTGGGAGTAGTTCTGTTTTTGTTTGAACCATGATGACCATGATTAATGGATTTTCATGATTTGCTGTT
>JAYVOT010000679.1:0-5241 GCA_043757795.1 Chthonomonadaceae bacterium
TCAATATCTGTTGCGCAAGATCTCCCAGAGCATCGTAGAGGCTCAGGTCTTCCCGGCTGATTTTCTTCGGGAGCACGCTTTCAAGAACCTCGTCTATGATCGTGTGCGCGGCGATTCCGTCCGCATCGTCTCCGAGCGGAAGGGCAAACGGCAGGTAGCGACGGATGTGCGAGTAGTCGGCGCGGGGTCTGCCCTCAAGCGTCGCGCCGGCGCAAATGACATCCAAAAAAAGGTTTTCCCGGCGAAGGTCAGAGGAGAAAAGCCCGGAACGAGCGAGATGCTTGTCTTCCTGGCAACGCCTGTGAAACTCCCCTGAGACCCAACTTTCCACCAGAAGAACCCCGGGCGGAACTTCGATTTTTTCTCTCATTTGAGAGAGTTCCCTCACCTGTTCCATCTCAACGAGCGGCAATACGGGGGCGTGACCATGCGTGTGCAGATAGACCTGCGCGTTTTGGAAGCGTCCCCAGGAAGTGGTAACTTCCTGGGGAGTGAATCGAAAAGCGATACGACTCCAGACTGCCTTCCACTCCTCCCCGTGCGGCGCCTGATTGGCGGTGAGTATGGCGGAGTGCAGAGTCGCAGGAAGAGGCGGTTGATCTTTGACTTCGAAAATGCGTTCGTATAGAATCGTATTGAGGCTTCGGGCAAGAGCGACTGGTCCGTCTGAAAACTCTTCCAACAGGGCGAGATCGCAGTTCAGAATTCCATTGTCCGTATTGTAGACCTGTCTGCCTTCTTCGAGGTAGGTGTGCGGAATAGGAGCGCCGACGAGGTGATCGGGCATCGTGTAAGCGGTGATCTGAGTTCGGAAGACGCGAGAATGCTGAACGGAGCCGATGAAGAGTCGCGCCGGATAGGATTTGCCCCTGCCCGGTCGCCCGACTAGAAGCATATGTTGCCCTGTCAAAAGAGCGAGCTTGAACTGTTCGACGCCGTCGTCATACCCGACAAGATGCTCTTTCAGTTGATCCAGGGCTTGAGAAAACGAGGTATCGCTCATAACCGGCAATGCTCCTCCGCTGCTTCGCGTAGATGCCATAGGTCGAAAGAGTGCGTTTGGATTGATAGGGTGCAGGAAGTCCGACCTCGCATCGGGTTGCATCAGTCTCTCTCAACTCCAATCACGAACTCTATTTGTTGAAAAATTCCATCTTTTCTGCGAATGATTGCATGGGAGTGAGTTTGACGCATCTGCCGAAGATTCCTTCTTGCACCCCGAAAGAAGAGCGCAAAACGAACGTTTGCCTTGCAAACGTCTCATCACGACATCGATTGGCAGCCCTGGTCATCAATTCACGGAAACGAATTTCGCAGGTGCAGGACATTTCAGGTATTGTTTAGAATAAATGAAATTTCGTATCGAAAAACGTTTGCATTGAACCGAAAGCCCGAAAATAACCGCTCATGATGAAAAAACCTTTGTTTGCGAACACAGCACGTCGATTGCGCAATAAAAAACGCCCGATCAATAGGAATCTTCGAGAAGAGTTGGACAGCAGCGAAAAACTCCTCAAAGCGGCTAACTTCGAAATTGACAAGATGCAGTCCGAAATCGACGACAGAAAAGCGGAGGCGGAAGCGCTCAGACGCGTCGGAGAGGCGACCGGCTCGGCATTCGACCTCGAAGAGATGCTAAAAGTGACGGCTGACATCGCCATTCAGATCACGGGAACGGACTCGTGCCAGGTTTATCTTTTCGACGCCAACAAAGAAGAACTGGTCCTCCGCGCCGCTGACGACGAGCTTTCGGACATGATCGGGAAAGTGCGATTGAAGCTTGGCGAGGGGATCACCGGTTGGGCGGCGAGGGAGAAAAAGCCGGTTCTAGTCACCTCGCAAGCCTGGAAAGACCACCGCTTCAAACATTTTCAAGAGATGAACGAGGGAGAGTTCGAGTCTCTTCTCTCCGTTCCTCTGCAGAATCGGGGAGAGATTCACGGCGTCATCAATGTGCGAACTCGCGAACCGATGGAGTACACCAAGAATCAGGTGAGGTTGCTTTCCGGAATCGCGAATCAAGTAGCGGGAGCTATCGACAGATCAAAGCGTTTCAAGCAGTTGGAGCGACATGCCGTACAGTTGCACACGCTCTCCGAAGTCAGTCAAGCGATCACATCCAATCTCTATCTTGAAGAGCTTTTGCATCTATTCGTCACTCTCACTGCACGAACGATGGGATATAAAATCTGTACCGTGATGCTCGTAGATCAGGAGAAGCAGGAGTTAGTCATTCTTGCGACTCAGGCGGTCAACAAAGAGTACAAGCGAAAACCCAACCTCAAAGTCGGGGAAAGCGTTTCAGGCAGGGCGGTGGCGGAGGGGAAAGCGATCTCGATCGACGATCTGCTTCAAGCTCCGGAGTATTTCTTCCCGGATATCGCGCAAAAAGCGGGGGTCCGTTCTATCGCAAGCGTCCCGCTCATGATAAATGGAAAAGCAATAGGAGTTTTGAACTGCTACACGGAGAAAGTTCACCATTTCAACAATGAAGAAATGGTCGTGTTGCAGGCATTGGCGACGCAGGCAGCTCTTGCGATCGAACACGCGAAACTGATGGTGAAATCCGCCGTCATTCAAGAAATGCACCACCGGATCAAAAACAATCTTCAACAGATCGTCAGTCTCATTCGACTTGAGATGCGATATAGCAAGTACACGACCGTTGAAGACGCTCTTAACGATACGCTTAGCCGCATCATCGCAATTTCGACGGTTCATGAGTTGCTGACGAGGGACGACCTCGACTCAGTCAGCATTAAAAAGGTGGCGGAGAACATCCTCACCGCCACGCAACAGAGCGTCGTGCCCCCGGGCAAATCGGTTCATACTGCGGTCGAAGGCGACGACTTCATCTTGCCGCTTTCAAAAGCGACCTCAATGGCGCTCGTGCTGAATGAGCTTGTTCAGAACGCGGTGGAACATGGCTTCAAATCCCTTGCGCACGGGCGAATTCACATTCATCTCAGCCAGAGCGGCTCGGATATGAAGATCACCGTATTGAACGACGGACTGCCTCTGCCGGACGATTTCAAAGCCACTAAGACAAACAACCTCGGACTTTCTATCGTGGAGACTCTCGTGCGAGGCGACCTGCACGGCTCTTTCACGCTGGAAAACTCCGAAGACCAGAAAGGCATTCTCGCCACAGTCCTCTTCCCCAAGTGAGTAATCGGCATTGCGATATAAGCGAACCCGCGAACAACCTGCGGGTTCCGTTTCGCTTCATATTACAGATGCGCAAGGTAGTCCGCGGATCTAAACGCCAACGCCATAATCGTCAGAACCGGGTTGAATCCGCCGTTCGTGACGTTCAACGAACCGTCGATGACGAATAGATTGTCGTGTCCATGCACTCTCCCCCACTTGTCCGTGACGGAGGTCTTCGGGTCGTCGCCCATTCTGCAGGTTCCCGCCTGATGCTGACCGCCGCTCAACCCCAGCCCCTGCGGATAGCTCCAGATTTTTTCGGCTCCCGCCACCTCCAGCCACTTTATCGCTTTTTCTCGCATGAACTCCGCAGTTCTCACCGATTCGCCGTGCGTCGTTCCGGAGAGCCTCGCGACAGGCAGCCCGAAGCGATCTACGACTTTCGGGTCGACCGTCACCCTGCCTTCAGGATTAGGGATGTCCTGCACAGGTCCCATGATCTGCAAAGTTCGTCTGTAACCATGTCGCATCCAATCCTTGTTCGCCTGCCCCCAACGCGGAATATCCGGCGGAAGGCTTCGATGCCAGAAAATGATCGGGAGTTTGATGAACTCGTCCGAGAGCATTCCGCCGCCGATAATGCCGGCATTGCCGTGATTGAACTGCGTGAGAGAAATGGAGACTCCCGGTCCCTGTCCTTCGAGAATCTCTTCCTCGAAAACGGCTTGCGCGCCGGGATATAGGTGACCCTGCAGATTGCGCCCCACAAGATCATTCTCGTTGCCGATTCCGTTCGGATGATGCGTACTAGAGGAGTTAAGAAGCAGTCGAGCTGATTCGACGGCTCCGGCAGAGACGACAATGATCGGAGCCTCCGCCCGTTTTCGAGTCAGTGTTCCGTTCTCGTCAAGAAGATAAGAAATCCCCGTCGCTTGCCCGGAAGAGTTCGTCTCAATGCGCTCCGTCATGGCGCCGACGACGAGCGTGCAGAGTCCAGTCCGCAGAGCGCGTGGAATCATCGTGTTCCGCGTCCCGTTTTTGGAGTCGCTAGGACAGGCGAATCCGACGCAATACTTGCACTCAATGCAGGCTTCACGACCGTCTCTCTCTTGCGAATTGATGGCGAGAGGAGTTGAAAAGACGCTCCAACCCAGCGCTTCAGCCCCTTTCTTCAGAACGCCATGCGCTTTCGTAGGACGAAGCGCAGGCATTGGATATCCCTTGCGCCGAGGCGCTTGAAATCGATTTCCATCATCGGAACCGCTGACGCCAATCTCCCATTCGGCGCGTTCGTAGAAGGGTTCGAGGTCATTATAGGTAATCGGCCAATCCGCAAGGGAGCTTCCTTCCGGAACGCCGTAGATCGACGCCATCTTGAAGTCCTGCTCCATAAAACGCCATGCCTGCGCTCCATAGACTCGCGTTCCGCCTCCCACTGTCGCCGCGTTGTTGTTGTAGCCGCCTTCATGAGGTCGAACCGTCGACTCATTTCCCTGAGGATCAACGAAAACGCGAGGATTCCCCTCGATGTCCGGACCTGCGTTGTGTCCGTAAAGCGAGATGCGTTGATTTCGGAGGTGATCCCTTCCTGTCTGTTCAAACGAGAGGTTTTGTCCTCGTTCCAGAAGCAACACGCGTTTGCCGGCTTCCGCGAGGACTCCTGCAACGATGCCGCCTCCCGCACCGGAACCGATGATGATGGCGTCGTAGGTCTCTGTCATGGTTTCAAAATCCTATCATCTCCCAACTCTTTGCGTATCGATTACCGCCTAATTCGGGATTGGCATAATATCCCTCGGCTGTATGATTTGTAAGCATTTGAAAAAAAGGCGCCGCCGGAGTCTCCCACTGTCCTTTGGATTTGCCGACTTCGATGTCTATGAGGATCGCGTCTTGATCTACGTCGGAAAGGAGGTGAAAGCTTGTTTGGAATCTATTCATAGATTCCGATTCGAGTCCGTCAAGACCCTGTTCGTAAGGGAGGACGAGGTGAGGGAGGTCGCTTTGAAGCAGGCGTTCGAGGAACTCCAATGAGCCTGATTCAGCGGCTCCCGGATAGTCGTCAGTGGGAATGATGCGGTTAAGGGCCGC
>JAYVOT010000680.1:0-5218 GCA_043757795.1 Chthonomonadaceae bacterium
CCCTATCCGAGATTTCAGTGATCTCAAGATAGGGATCCACCGGGTGCGATATTCGCTTCAGCTCTCCGGATTTTTCCAGCCGAGCAAGGAAATCTTGAAAATCCGTGTATGCCATGCTTACGCTCTCCCAAAAAATTATCGCGACATCAGTTTGAAGCTGTTTCGCGTCCGCTAACTTACTGCAAATTCCAACGAAACGCACAAAGAGAATGGAAAATATATTTGTGCGATTGAGCTGGATGCAACCTTTATTGAGAGTATACCGAGTAGCAAAGAGGAATACAAGAGACACGGGGAAAGATTGCTCTTTTTTTCACAAAGTGTCATCAAACCATAAAATCGCTTTTTAACCTTGTCTTTGTCACCTTGCTGGGTTATAATGATTGGACAGTTGATCGGAAATTTACGCCGCATTCAACTCCGCCTTTTGATTGGAACTAAAAATGCCCGAACCTGTGCGAGTGATGCACTTTGCGGACGCCCATTTCGGCGTCGAACTTCATGGAAAGCAAGACCCTGAGACGGGACTTAACACCCGCTTATTGGATTTCAAACTTTCTCTCTCGACAGCGATAGAGACGGCTCTGACGGAAGGGATCGACTTGGCGGTTTTCGCCGGCGACGCCTACAAAAGCAGAGATCCCCGGCAGACCGATCAACGCGAATTCGCTCTCTGCATCCGCAAGTTGACGGACGAAGGCATTCCGGTCGTTATGCTTGTCGGCAATCACGATATGCCGATCATGAAGGGGCGTGCGAACGCCATAGAGATCTACCGCACGCTCGGAGTGACGAACGTCACGATCATAAATCGACCTGAAATCCACATCGCTCAAACGAAAGCCGGGCCGGTTCGAATCGCCGCGATGCCTTACTTGATGAAGGGCGTCTTGATGGCGAAAGAAGAGTTTCAGGGTCTTTCGTTGGAACAATCCCGCGTAAAGGTTGAAGAGCAATATGTGAACTATCTAACCGACTTTGCGCGCAGGGTGGAAGAGGCGAACGACGACATTCCTACTATTCTCATGGGGCATTTTTGGGCGAGCGGGGCAAGGCTGTCTTCTCGCGACACGGGTTCCATTGATCGTCATGAGGCGCAGGTTCCTATCTCAGCGCTCTCAAATCCCGCTTTCGACTACGTCGCGTTGGGGCACATTCATAAGCATCAAGACTTGAATCGTCACGGGCAACCCCACATCGTTTACTGCGGCAGTCCGGATCGCATCGACTTCGGCGAGAAGGATGAAGCGAAAGGGTTTTGCCTGGTGGAACTCAGGAAGGGCGGGGCGGATTTCCGATTCATCGAGGTGAACGTAGGACGTCCGATGCTCGATATTCAAGTGGACGCCGACTTCGATGACCCGACCGAGAGGATCGTTGCCGAGATCAGGAAGCATACTTTACGAAACGCTATCGTAAAATTAACCTATAAAATCAGTCACAGCAGAGTGGCTCTTGTTCGAACGCGCGAAATTAAAGAGGCGCTCTCAGGAGCCTGGCATCTGGCTTCCTTCAATCCGAAAGTGGAGCGCACAGCCAATGAGAGAAGCAGGCAGTTCACGGACGACATCTCACCCCAAAAAGCTCTCGAACTCTATATTGACAGCAAGGAAGAGCTTGTGAAACATAAAGAGAGGTTGATGAACGCCGCAAATCCGCTCTTCAACGAACTTTTGGAGAGCGGACTATGACCCCGATACGATTGAATCTCAAAAATTTTATGAGTTACGGGGAGACAGGCGGATCGCTTCTCTTCGAAGGTCTGCACGTTGCGAGCATTTGCGGCGATAATGGAAACGGCAAATCCGCCATTCTCGAAGCGATCACCTGGGCGGTGTGGGGCAAGACTCGCGCCTCAGGAACTCGCGCTTCAAACGAAGACGATTTGATCCGAACCAACTCGGAGGAGGCTGAGGTCACCTTTGAGTTCTTGATTGGCGATCAAACTTTCCGAATTGTGCGAAAACGACGACGCGGAAGACCGACTTCTACGGTACTCACTCAGAAACGCGAGACAGGCGACTTTGTTTCGGTGACTGGCGGAGGGAAGCGCGAAGTCCAACAACAAATCATTGATCTTTTGAGCATGACGCACGAGACTTTTTTAAACTCCGCCTACCTTCAACAGGGGAGAGCCGATGAATTCACCCGGCAGACAGCGGACAAAAGGAAACAGATACTCGCGGAGATTCTTGGATTAGGGCGATATGACTTTTTGGAAGCGCGAGCGAAGGAGAAGTCGAAGGAAAAAAAAGACGCGCTTTCCGAATATGAAGGCGAAATTCGAATGCTCGAAGGGTCGGTCGGCAGACAATTGAATCATGAGGAAGAGTTGACCGACATACTGCCGAAAATCATTGAGGTTCAATCGAGTCTTGTCGTTCTGGAGGCGGAAGTCGTTTCGCGTCTTGAAATTCAGAAAAGTCTCGAGTTGGACTCAGCAAACTTGAATCATCAGAAAACCGATTTTGAAAGAGTTCAGCGAGAGATCGTGCAAAATCAGAACGACGAGACGGATCGAGAGAAAAGACTGCGCGACGCTTCACAAGTACTGATTCAAAAGGATGCCATAGTAACGGATTATAAGGCTTTGCAGGAGTTTCGCAGGAGAAAAGAAGAGGTTGAACCGAAAATAGAGCGACTGAACGCACAGACGATGGAGAGCAAATCTCTTGCTGCGTCAATAGAGGTGGAAGGCGAAAAACTGAAAGGCGAACATCGGTTTGCTGAAGGCGAACTGCAACAAATCCTTCATCGAGTGAAGCAGTCCGAAGAGTTGCTGAAGCGTATTGCCATCCTGCAACCCCAGTGCGAGGGCGGAGACAAAATCACGGAGGAGCTAGCCGCTTCAAATGCAAAACAGGCTGGACTGCAAACGCGCTTTGATGAACTGATGGCTGACAACAAGCGCTTTAGCGCAGACATAAAAGAGCTGGACGAGTTGTTGCCGTTTTTAGAAAGCGAGCAGGCGGCTTGCCCTCTCTGTGAAAGCGATTTGAGCGGAGGCAAGCGAGAGCTTGTGCTGAATAGGCAACTTGCGAAAAAAGATAAGCTTACTGAAGACCAGAGGATTTTGAAACAGACCGGGGCTTCTGTCAAACAGGAGTTGCAGCAAGCGAAAGTCGAGGCGCAAGAGTTTGACAGACGCTTGTCCGATCTGCGCCTTGCGCAGAGCGGAATAGAAGGACTTCGACATCAGCAAGAGGCTCTCAAACTACAGGGGATCGACGCCGGGGCGGCGAAAGCGCGAGTAGACGAACTGAAAAAATCGTTGGAAACCGAGACTTTCGCGGCTCCGAAGCGGTTGAAACTGATGTCGCTTGAACGTGATTTGAAGGAGATGGAAGGCGTCAGAAAAGAATATGACGCTGTCACGATCAAAATCGGTCAGCTTAAAGACAGCGAAAAGCGCCATAGCGATTTGCAAGCCTCTGAAAAAACAGTTCCTCAGATTCAAGAAGATTTAAATCAAATCCGTCTCACGCTGACGCAAAAGAGAGCCGAACTTGAACTTAAACGCGGAATCGTAGAAAAATTGGCGCCTTCAAGGGTGAAACTCGAAGAAATCCTGCGTGAAAACGCGAAGCGAAACGGTCAAATCAAGGCTTTTTCCGGCGAGAGGGAGAGTCTCAACGGGAAAAAGCAGTCTTTGATGCACCTCATTGAGGATTGCAAACGATCCGCAGAACAACTGAAAGTGAAAAATGCAGAAAAAATCGCCCTCGAAAAGGAAATGTTCCTGTATAATAAGTTGGCTTCCGCATTTAGTCGAAAAGGGGTGCAGGCGCTCATTATCGAGAACGCCCTCCCGGATCTGCAGCACGAGGCGAATTTGTTGCTTGGGCGCATGACGGACGACGCGATGCAGTTGAAGTTCGACACGACGCGAAAAACTCGCTCCTCCAACGAGGAGATAGAGACGCTAGACATACAAATTACGGACGACTCTGGACCGCGTCCCTACGAACTTTTCAGCGGCGGAGAGGCGTTCAGGGCGAACTTCGCGATCCGAATCGCCCTCTCCCGGCTTTTGGCAAGGCGCTCCGGGGCAAAACTGGAAACGTTGATTCTGGATGAGGGATTCGGCACTCAAGACGGCAAAGGGCGCGAAAAACTAGTGGAAGCGATAGAAATCATTAAGGGCGACTTCAAGAAAATTCTCGTCATCACTCACATGGAAGACCTGAAAGACTCTTTCAGCCAGAGAATTGAAGTCACAAAAGACGACAAAGGTTCCCGAATTTATGTTATCTAAGAGAAGGTTAGCGATGCGAAACGAAAATCCCTGGAAGAAATCACGCTCCGCCCGAAGGAGAATTCCAGTCAAGCCCGATGATGTTGCGATGTCTCCGGAGAGTCTGCGGCTCGTGCAAGCGATGATTTTGACCGCCCAGACTCCTACAATGACGCCAGACTTGTTGCCGGGGCTTGACGAACGGTTGAGTGAGAGACAACAGAGCGGGGGATGTCTCGTCGTAGTTTATGACAATAATAAAAACACCTGGGACGAAGTCGTTTTGATCTTGCAAAAAGCGACTGGGTGCGATCTGGAAGAGGCTGAGATGGAGACCTGGGAAGTCGATAATCTCGGCAAGTCAGTCGTCCATCATGCAGGAAAAGAAGACTGCGAGCGAGCTGCGGAAATAATCAGAACGATTGGAATTCGAGTGGAAGTCGTTGAAGACTGAAATTTGAAGCGACTGCTGCTTCCCCCTTGCTTTGTCATGAAAGTAAGAACCAATCCTTCTCTATTTATTAGAAGCGGGAAGGCGGAAGATTTGCAGTTTCGGAAAGAAATTGAATGCGAAGCGTCGATGATCTGAATAAGATTTTGGATGGCATGCTCAACCTTCGGGTTGAAAGCCAACGTTTACAAGTATTGAACGCGATTACGGATCCTTCCGAAATTGCAGAGTATCTAAAAACTGAACGAAAAACGCTTATTGATCTAATTCTGGGCGTCGGACGTGCTAGGATCAGCGGGCAGCCTGGCGTCGGCGGGCTTGCGATGTCTTATGAGTTCAGCGACCTTATAGACGCGGTAATGGAGAGAATTTTCACTCTCTCGTGCGAAAAGGTCGGCGTGAATCCCCTGACGGTTCAGATCGCGATCGTCGCAACGGGCGGCTACGGTCGTCGGGAGCTAGCCGTCTTTTCAGACATCGACGTGACTTTTATTCCGCAACGAGACGGCGACCCCGCTACGGACCGCCTGATT
>JAYVOT010000681.1:0-5208 GCA_043757795.1 Chthonomonadaceae bacterium
CGGCTTATCCGAGTTCAGATGAGAGTCTTTGTCGACACCGCCCCCGGCGTGTCAGCGCCGTGAAAACAGCTTGCGCAAGACTTCCAACATTGCCTTCTCACCCCCCTTCTCCCGCAGCGCGGGAGAAAGGGGGTTGGGGGGATGAGGGTATTCCCAACGACGCGAAGCGAGAGTCCAGGAGACGGGATCAGGGGTGAGGTTCTCCCAATGAGACGGCAGGAATTTCCCCGCCTGCAGGCGAATGATAGAGGTAAGAAGAGTGGTGAAGCAAGGTAAACACGCTTGTTCTTGGGGACAACTCCGTCCCAGCACGCAACTTGCAGTCCCGACGCTTGCGCTCAAATGCCTGGACGCCATGCGTGCCTCGCCTAAAACTCCCCTTACCGCAATCATGTTTAGGAATCTTAATTCAAGAGAAGATTTCAATTGCGAACGGAATTCTTACCCGGATGGGGTTGCCTGCACCGTTTGGATCTCACGCAATACGATCTGAATACTATTACGAAGGACTGAAAATGAAAATTACGGAAGTGCGCGTGATCGTGACATGCCCGAGCCGAAACTACGTGATCGTCAAGATCATGACGGATGAACCGGGGTTGTACGGAGTGGGAGACGCGACGCTGAATGGACGCGAGCTTAGCGTTGCGACTCTGCTGCAGGAGCACATCGCCCCTTTGCTGATCGGGAGTGACCCGGATCGCATTGAAGACATCTGGCAGATGCTTTTTCGAGGACCCTACTGGCGAGGCGGACCGATTCAGATGACGGCGCTCGCAGGGATCGACACGGCTCTCTGGGACATCAAGGGCAAACGCGCCGGACTTCCGGTCTACTCTCTGCTCGGCGGCAAGACGCGAGAAGGAGCGCTCTGTTATACGCACGCCGGCGGAAACGATTTCCTGCAGGCGGAGGACAGCGTTCGAGAGAAGATCGAAGCAGGCTTCAAAGTCGTTCGGTGTCAGGTGGCGATCCCCGGCAACTACGGAACCTACGGGGCGGGCGGAGCGGAGGAAGCTGCAAGCGCGACCTGGGGCGACGGAGGACCGATGCCTTTTGTTGAAAAATGGGAGCCGGGACCTTATCTGCGGACGATTCCGAAGCTTTTCGCACACCTCCGCGACAAGATCGGCGAAGAGACCGACCTCTTTCACGATGTTCACGAACGCTTGACGCCGATTCAGGCTGCCCGGTTGGCGAAGGAGTTGGAGCCTTATCATCTCCTGTTTTTGGAAGACCCACTGCGACCCGAACATAAAGAGAGCTTCCGCCTCATACGCCAACACTCCGTCACGCCCCTCGCAATGGGCGAACTCTTTCATACCAAGTGGGACTGTCTGCCGCTCATCACGGAGCAGTTGATCGACTACATTCGTTGCGATTTGGGCCATATCGGAGGACTCACTGAAGCGAAGAAGATTGCCGCGATAGCGGAGTGCTACTATGTGCAGACCGCATGGCACGGACCGGGAGACATCGCTCCCGCGACCCACGCTGCGAACGTGCATCTCGACGTGGCGCTTTCAAACTTCGGAGTGCAAGAGATGGTCTTTTTCCCGGAAGTAGTTCACGAAGTGTTGCCGGGCGCGCCAACCTACAAAGACGGCTATCTTCATGTCTCCGACGTCCCCGGATTGGGAACGGATATCGACGAAGAGAAAGCGAAAAAATATCCGTACAAACGCGCCTACTTGCCTATGTCTCGCCGGGCGGACGGGGCGATGATGGACTGGTGAGCGAGATTTCGAATTGGGTCAACCGGGTGTGACATTATTCACCGGCGGAATTGAAACCCCTGGCAAAACCTTTTCGTATGGTAAGTAGCGGACTGAACCTGAAGGAAGTCCAATATTTCCGGAGAATACACATTTTGAAGATAAGTACGATAAACAAATTTGCGCTCTTCGTCGTCGCGGCGATTTTCCTCCTGCCGGGGTGTGACGCCCGATGGGGATACGTTCCGCCTAATCGGGAGAGCGTTTCCGTCAATCGAGTCGGGACAAAACCCGGAGACGTCGGCTTGAGCGCGGACATCGACAAGGCTGCAGCGAGCCGAAAGCATGAGTTGGCGACTTTCGCTCAAGGCTGTTTCTGGCATTCGGAAGAAGCGTACCGTAAGATTCCCGGCGTGGTAGCGACGGCCGTAGGCTACAGCGGCGGAACAGTGACAAACCCTTCCTATGAGCAAGTCAGCTCGCACACCACTCGTCATGCCGAAACGATACTCGTAGAATTCGACCCGAAAGTGATCACTTATCGGCAAATGCTCGCCGACTTCTTCAGTTCGCACGACCCCACAACCGTAGATCGACAGGGACCGGATGTGGGCGATTCGTATCGAAGCGTCATCTTTTACCGAAATGCTGCTCAGAAGAAAGCGGCTGAGCAGACGATCGAACACTTGAAAATCGCCAAAAAGTTTTCCGATCCGATCGTAACGCAAATCGTTCCCGCAGCTCCATTCTACTTAGCGGAAGAGTATCATCAACAGTACTTTGAAAAAGCTGGAAATTGAACAGCGACTTTTAGAGGAGTTTCGCTCCTGACGTTCCAATGTCAGGAGCGATACGTCGTTAAGTTTCCGTGCTTTTCGATCTTGTTGCCCTCGCGTTAAGGCGACCTTCAAAAATAAGTGAATTGATTAATTGGCGTAATTCGCTTAATCCGACGCTTTAGAACCCGGGTTGCAAGTGACCGGAAATTTATTCCCGGGAATCCTGTTTCCGAGGGGGACGAATTGTCGGGAAAAGGAGCGGAATCAATGCATTGCTTATTGGGAGCAGCCTTATTTTGCAGGTCATCCGTTTAGATCGCTTTTATATCAACGTTCGGAGGAGAACAGTGAGTGCCTAGCCTAGCGTCAGCCCATAACCGCAAGTCGATTTCAGCAGTGATCTGCACTCGCAACGAGGGCGTGAGAATCGCAAAATGCATAGAAGCTCTCTTGTGGTGCGATGAAATTTTGGTGATTGATCGTTTCTCAACGGATGATACCAGAGAGGTTGCAAATCGATACGAGAAGGTTCAGTTCATCCAGCGCGACGAGTGGGTGAACGCGAATATGAACTTCGGTCTGGAGAAAGCGAAGGGGGATTGGACGATTCGGATGGATGCGGACGAGGTCGTTTCTCCGGAAATGGCGGATGAGATATTGAAGAAGCTTGCCGCAGACGACCCTAAATTCTCCGGATACCTTGCTCCCAACAGAGTTTTCTTCTTCGGCAAATGGATTCGCTTTGGGGTCGCGTATGACCCTCGTTTCGCAAAAGCTCGTCCGGGCTACGGATTCAGAAAAGTGATGTTTCGCAAAGGTACGGCTAGATTCGACTGTCTGAAGCAACATGAAGATTTCACGACTGAGGGCGAGTATGGATATCTAACAGGACATTACGATCATTTTTCACATCCTACCGTGACGCGATGGATCGAAAAAATGAATTGGTATACCGACATTGACACGGGATTGACGGATGTTCTCGCCCCCGACTTCAAACTGCCGCACCCGATCAAAACGCTCGTTGCGCTAGTCAAGATTTTTTTCGACCTCTATGTGATTCGCAAGGGATACAAAGACGGGGTTTACGGTTTCATTACCTGCTCGCTCAACACCTTTTACGTTCTTGTGGAGCGATGCAAAATTTGGGAAAAACACTATCGGCTGACTCATCCCGAAGAGATCGTCAAGTATTGATATTCGGCACGAAATCCGTATGTCAACGTAACTCATGCCCAACTTCGGACGAAAGTTTAACCTTAAATTCACTTGGTTGGGAATCAACCCTGCTAACGCAAACTCTCACTGCAGTTTTTCATCAAACTCTCAAAAACAAATTTCAAACTCTCAAAAACAAATTCATAAAGGAACGAATAGAGGCGAATCATCCGTATCTACAGTCGCGACAAATCGGTTTTTTTATGTTAAACTATTGGCTTAAGAGATCACTTAGAAAAAGAGGGAGAATTAAAACTTGAAAGCGATGATCGAATGGAGAAAGCGATTTCCGACCCTGACGAACCGACTGAATCAGATTGGCGTTTTCGCAGTTCTACTGAGCGTCACCGCACTTCCGTGCGCCTACTCTCAAACCGGCGCTGAAGTGATGAACAAGATGATGTCTGCATACAAAAATCTGAACAGTTATCAAGGGAGCGCAAACGGAGATCAGATTTACACGCTCACCACGAGCGAAAAACCTATCGCTCAGGCGGGAACCACCGTCGCGATGAGCTACAAAAAGCCAAATCTTTTGAAGCTGGACTTTTTCACCTCTAAGGGCGGTCGAAGCATTTTCTGCGATGGAACAACGATTACGTCTTATGATCCTTCCGGACTGCAGTATATCAAATTCCCGAGCGGATCTACGATTAAAGACGTGGCTGTCAACCTTCGGAAAGTCGGTGTAAAAGCCCTGTTCGATCCGCTGTTTTTTCTTTCCGGTGATACGCTACCAAAAAATCTTGGTAAATTCACCCTGAAACCGAATCAAAAACTGAACGGCATTCCAATCTATTTGGTCGTCGCCGATTTGTCTACTCCTCCTCACGAAGCGAAGAATCCGCAGGGCGAAAAAGTGATGTTGCCCGCTACGACTGCGCATTTCTCCTGGTGGATTGATAAATCGAACTACCTGCTCAGCAAAGTTGAAATGAAGATCCCTAACATCCCGCAGAATGTCTCGGAAAAAGTGAAGAAGAAAATCGTCACGAGATTAATCTATACGAATATGATCATTCGTACTTCCATTTCCAATGTCAAAGCCAACCCTGCAAAGGATGCGAAAGAGTTTGTTTTTATCCCTCCGAAAGATGCTAAGGAGCGTAAAACGGCGGATCAAATGCTGGGTCACAAGTAATGTCTATTCGTAGAGAATCTAATAAGCGATAAGTTCGCAACGAACGCATTACGGAATCGAAGGGAGCGCCGATACGTGCTTGGAATCGTGATAGCAGCTCTTGTCGCGGGAATTATAACGGCTCTCGTCACTCCCTCGGTGCGTCGATGGGTGGAGGCGCGGGGCGTCGTCGATGAGCCTGGGGAGCGTCGCGAGAACAAAGAGACGAAGCCTCGCGCCGGGGGAATCGCGATCTATATGGGATTCGTCATCGCCGTCATCGTCGCGGTCACGATCCGGCAGTTCGCGAGGGACGGACAGCACACCTGGTCGATGCAGGTCGTCGGGATACTTTTAGCCACTACTTTCGCAGCTG
>JAYVOT010000682.1:0-5199 GCA_043757795.1 Chthonomonadaceae bacterium
GCTTTGCGATCAGCCGATGGTCACTTCAGAGACATTGAACCTGATCCTGAAGAAGTTTCGCGAGAGTGGAGCCGCATTGGTCGTCTCCGAATATGAGAACTCTCTGGGGGTTCCAGCGCTTTTTCGCTGCGATCTGTTTCCGGCCCTATCGTCGTTGGAGGGCGAAGAGGGGGCGAAAAAAGTGATCGCAAGGTTTCGAGATCAAGCCGAGACAGTTCCCTTTGAAGAGGGTAGTTTTGACATCGACACTCTTGAAGATCTGGAAACTCTCAAATGCAAAACAAGAGTTGATGAAGGCGTAATAGCATGAAAATCGTCATCCCCGGCGGGACCGGGCAAATTGGAAGAATTCTAACGCGTGCGCTTATTTCGGACGGTCACGATGTCGTGATATTGAGTCGAAACTCTGAGCAATCCTTCTGTCGAACAGTCTTGTGGGACGCTGAGAATATTGGTTCCTGGGTTTCAGAGATAGATGGAGCGGACGTCGTGATCAACCTGGCTGGCAGAAGCGTCAACTGCCGTTATAATCAGTACAATCGAAAGGTAATCATTGACTCTCGGGTGAAGTCGACAAAAATCGTTGGCGAAGCGATCGCAAACGCGGTTCGCCCTCCGAAAGCGTGGTTGCAATCGAGCACAGCCACGATTTACGCGCACCGGTATGACGCCGCAAATGATGAAGCGACCGGGATTTTAGGCGGTTCGGAAAAGGGCGTGCCAGAGACCTGGAATTTCAGCATTCAAGTGGCGAAGGCCTGGGAGCAGGCGATTAATGAAGCTGTCACTCCCCGAACGCGGAAAGTTTTGCTACGTTCGGCGATAACGTTCAGTCCTGACCGCGACGGCGTTTTCGATGTCTTGCTCGGTCTGACTCGACGTGGGTTGGGCGGCGCAAACGGAGACGGCAAGCAGTTTGTTTCCTGGATTCACGAAACGGATTTTGTGAGGGCGGTCAATTGGCTCATCGACCATGAGATGGAGGGCGCTGTGAATCTCGCCGCTCCCAACCCGCTCCCTAACTCCGATTTCATGCGTGAACTTCGCCGCGCGAGCGGGGTCAAGTTCGGCTTGCCTGCGAACCGTTGGATGCTCGAAATCGGGACTTTCTTCCTTCGCACTGAGACGGAACTGATTTTGAAGAGTCGCCGAGTCGTTCCCGGCAGGTTATTGGAGTCAGGATTCACTTTCGAATATCCTCAATGGGCGGGAGCCGCGACTGAGCTTTGCAATCGGTGGCGCGCGCTTAACGGCGACTAACGCAGGATTACAAATTGCGCTACGCAACCTTTCATCAAAAATAATCGCTGAACCTCTCTCCCTGGTGCATCTCAAACGGTTGACGACAACACGAAAGCGAAAAATCCAAACGTTCCAACTGACGAGAAAGTTATAGTCTTAGCACAAATCTGATCTACATAAGAAAACCTCGATTTCTTATGCCAAACCCCATTGACACATTCCGTACCTTTTGCCATGTATGCAATAGCCTCGCCTCGTCGGGGCGCGGCGGATTTATTTCGGCATTTCCAAGACGGACTTAGGCGAGAAGGCTATGCGCCAGTGTGATTTTATCGGGAAGCAAATTTTTGTTTCCCAATAGATCAGGATAGTATTTTTTTGGAACGATGAACCAGGTAGGCAATCCGCGAGATTGCGGGTTTCCGATAGGGTTGTCATCATTGCCGTTCCAGCGCATTGCTAGCACCATTTCGCCATCCCACCGACCAATGACCAGGGCGCATTCATCTTCTTTCGCTGCATCCAGCGTTGCAATGAAACTCCAACGATTTTTAGGCGAGTTGACATCTTCAGGGCGGATATAATTCGTAGTCAATATTGGAACCTCCTTACGTATGGAACTATAATAAGTCTATACGTATCATTGTACCAAGAATTATATCTAAGAGTCAAGGTCAGTGCGAAAATTTATATGAGCCAGATTAGGGTATATTGTGCTGACTGAAACGCTCTTTTCACAAAAGTATGGCTGCCAAACAGGATTAACGCAAGCAGCCGTATATCTGATCGCTTTCGCTTTTGTGCAGAGTGTAAGTGCCTTATCTACAAAAGCAGGAAGCAGAAGGCAAAAAGTTCAACCAAATGGTAGAAGATGAAGTTTACAAACTAATTTACTTATTAGAAGAGGGCAATTCAACACTTCTGGAGCCGATTGTCGGCCCTATGGCCTCACTCCCAGTATACGCGATATCAAGCAGAGATCCCCGTATTGATGCTGCCGACAAATTAGGTAGGAGCGCAGTTGACCGTGCTGTGCATCCTCTCGCAAGAGCATTGTATAAATAATCGGACAACGATATACGTTTAGCGGCAGCCAGAGCCTTATGCAATTTTGCACTTGAAGACGCAATAAAGGACCTAATCGGAGTTTTGGCGTACGGCGAGTTAAGTGACGACTTCGGCCGAATACGCTATTGAGCAATAGACGGGTTGAAGCGCATTGGTGTACCTGCTTTCGACTTGCCAGTTGAAAACCTCTACAATTGCATTGATGCGCCGTCGCCGATGTGGAAAACATCGGATGGTATAGTTTGTAGTAAGCGAGATTTCCAGTACGATGTTATAAAAATATTAAGGGTCCGTAAATATACAAGTTCCGCTTTTGGCAGATCAATATCGCCCCCAAATAGGGAAGTTAAAAATTTACGGACCATAAGTGAGATCAGAGACCCACATTCTATCGTATCGCTTCTTGAGGTAATGTTCAGAGGTGACACATTGTTCATGATAAAAGACACCTACATGTGAGTGTGAGAAATAACTATCATGACACAAAGACGCAATCGGAATAAACTCTAATATTTCCCCTTTCAAAAACCTTTCGTCGAGGAGTTTGCGAAAGGGGATTTTCTTTGTAACCCCATCTCCTGGAGCATTGGAATTATGCTGAGACAAGCAACGGAGGGCGCAGCAAGCAGCGCACCCTACGAAGTTTGGGCAGGGAATTCGGTATCATTGATAGAATCTATCTTCCAATTATATGTATAATTAGAGTGGTAAAACTACTTGATATTTGCCTTCATCGCTAAACTTATTTGAGGAGATACGAAAATGGCCGACCCGCTGACTTGGACTGTGGTTGGATCTACCGTCGTTGTGGAAGGGATCAAATTTCTCTACGGACAGATGACCGAAGTGATGAAGCGTCTTGCCGCCAAAAAAGAGAAGCCTGCCGAACCTGCATCGCCCCCGGAACCTGTAGTCTTGCCGACAGTGTTCGCACAAGAGGGCGAGACCCGACAGGCGAATCTTGTGACTGCTGAGAGTTTGGAAGAGGAGATGTTTCAATTGTATGGCGATTTAGGCGCCTATGCAGGAGGGTTTCGGAAGCCGAAAGAGGGCGACCCGCTCGTGATCGAACAACTTGAAGCCCTGAGAAAAGTGATGGAGGCTATCTACGCCAACAACATCACGTTCAAGGGAGAGAAACTCCCGACCTCCGGGGGACCTACAGTCGATGTAGACATTAAGATCAGGGAAGTGAAGGGGTATGTTGCGGCAGTCCGAATCAAGAAGATGAATTCTGGAAACGCCTCTGCCAAAATGGACATCGACAAGGTCGAAGCGGGCGGAACGGCAGTTGGCATAGAAATCGACGAACTTGGATGATATAGATGACGCAAGCGACACCACAAACCGACAAAAAAATTGATATCACAGGTGTAATCCATGTAAATGAACTACAGGGAGGGGAAGCTGTTGGCGTCAAAGTGGCGCACATGGTCGTCAACAACTACTATTCCGACAGGGGCAAAACTTCCGATGGCAAAACTCGAAAAGGAGCGGAGGCGCACCTCCTCTGTGACCGCACAGATCAATCTTCGGAGTTCCGGAAGACGCTGATTCAGAGCTACACAAAAGACCTCCACCAGAAAGCGCACTTTTTTCTGGTAACGGGCGCTCGAAAAGACTGCCTGAAGAGCTTCGTTCGCAGGCTAGTGAATCACGAAATTAAGCAGGTTCTTGTAAAGCAAGACAAGCAGGAGATAGAAGTCGCCTCTGAAAACATCTCCTGGGAGCGAAGTCACGAGAAATCTCTTGATGATTGGCTTGACCTTGTTCATGACAAATTCGGCTCCGGCAACCTCTTCACTTTCCCTATCGAAGAGAGATTTCCGCGTTTTCAACAGAATTTGCAGGCGTATGATCTCGTCGTCATCAGGCATCACTTGAGGGCGGAGGAGTGGCGGGAGAGTTCTTGTCAGCTTGCTAAAGAGTACATAAAACTTTTCGACACGCTCGAGACGAATGAAACCTCAAAAAATAGAGTCCCGCATTTCGTGGTCATCTTCGTGGTGGAAAAGTCTGCTGGATTCGGAGGGTTCGCACCCTTCGATACTCAAGACAAAGTCGTCCGGCAGCTATTGGAAGCGTTTCAAAGTTGTGACAACAAGCAGGGGAAGTTGAATCATCGGCGAATCAGCGCACTTCCTCTCGTCACAAAAACCGACGTAGACGACACGATCGGGGACTCCAATCCCGATGACTGGGACCCGGACATCGAAGATCAAACGAAAAAGGTTTTCAGATTCGGGCGCAAAATGGCGAGCATGGAGCAGGTCTACACTGAAATATTCAAGAAGATGGATACGGATTGACAGCCCGGAAGGAGAGTGAAGAAGTCATGGCGGACACTGAGAAGGCGGCATATCGGGGCGACGGCACAGCGGGAGAAGCTCCGCCCGAATTCGAGGGGCTGGATTCGCTGAACAGCGCTGAGGGGTATCTGCCGGAGATCGGGCTAATCAGCGCAGTCAATGTCGCAGTGATGCTGGGTCAGCCCTTGCTTGTGACGGGAGAGCCGGGAACGGGGAAGACCTCTCTCGCCTATAGCATCGCGCATGAATTGGGAGCGGGCGCGCCGCTCGTCTTCCGAGCGAAGACGACCTCCACCGCCTCCGAACTCTTCTATCGATACGATGCTCTGCGGCGATTTTACGATGCGAACATTGCCAAAAGCAACACGATGAATTTGATCGGCAAACCGGGAATCGACGCCAAATCCGAAGAAGAGGCTCTCAAAATTGGAAAATACATTCGATACGAAGCGCTTGGGATGGCGATACTGCTGGCGAACGAGCCTGAAAAAGTCAAGCGGTTTTTGCCGGAAGAGTATCAAAACTTTAAGCCCCGACGCTCGGTCGTTCTGGTAGATGAGATCGACAAGGCTCCCCGCGA
>JAYVOT010000683.1:0-5185 GCA_043757795.1 Chthonomonadaceae bacterium
CGAAACACGTTGCAACGCATTTTGCCGGTCGGCGTGTCTATATCTGCGATCCCGTCGTCTTTGATTATCAACATTTCATCCTTTTGTCGCTCTCAGGAAAAGCGTCAATGGCGACCCTTAATTTCCCTCGCCGTAGATCGAGTAAGTCGGCGTCGAGAGGTATCGCTCGCCGGTGGAGGGAATAATCACGACGATCATTTTCCCGTCGCTCTCAGGTCGCGCCGCCACTTGCAACGCCGCCCAGATCGCGGCTCCGGAAGAGATGCCTGCAAAAATCCCTTCCTCTTTCGCCAATCTTCGCGCCATAATCATCGAGTCTTCATTTGTGACCGCCACGATCTCATCGTAGATTTGCGTGTTCAGGTTGCCCGGAATGATCCCGGCGCCGATTCCCTGAATTAAGTGCGGTCCTCTCGGCTTTCCACTGAGGACGGCGGAATTTGCAGGCTCCACAGCGATGACTCGGAACTCAGGCTTCCGGGATTTTATCACTTCTCCAACTCCCGTGATCGTTCCGCCCGTTCCTACCCCCGCCACAAGCATGTCGCATTTGCCGTCAGTATCCCTCCAAATTTCTTCCGCTGTTGTCTTGCGGTGAATCTCAGGGTTCGCCGGATTGTCGAATTGGCGCGTCAAATAGTACTTGTCAGGCTCGTTCGCCGTCATCGCCTCCGCGACCTCGATCGCTTTCGGCATTCCTCCGGCTCCCGGCGTGAGAATTAGCTCAGCGCCAAGAGCCTTCAGCATCACGCGCCTTTCAAGAGACATTGTTTCCGGCATCACGATGGCGAAGCGATATCCCTTCGCAGCGCACGCGAAAGCAAGTCCGATTCCGGTGTTGCCGCTCGTCGCCTCAAGCACGATTTTGTCGTGAGTGAGTTCTCCGCTGCGCTCAGCGGCCTCAACCATCGCCACTCCGATTCGATCTTTAACGCTTGATAACGGGTTGAAATACTCCAACTTGCAGACAATCTCCGCCTTACTATTCGCTGCCATGCGATTCAGGCGGACAAGGGGCGTATTGCCTATCAATTCGGTGACATCATTTGCTATTTTCATGACTGTTTATCTCCAATAAAAGCCGGGGACTGTTGCGCCGGCTGGCTAGTCTTCGAATTATCCTTTGAATGAGGCACGTGCAATGCAATGATCTTCCAATCGAGCGCATATCCGCATTTTTATCCGGCGTACAATTCACGGAACGCCCTTGAGGCGAGTAATTTATTCTGCGGCCAGCAGAACCGCCATTGAGTCGCGTAATGCATGGCTTAGCTCACGGAACCAACATACAAGCGATTATTTTACTGCAAGACTATCTCGCTAAGGCTGGTCAGGTTTTTTTTCAGCCCAGTGTTCAGGCAGAAGTTGAGCGATAGTGGCCGCTCGGTCGCCTTTTAGAAGGACTCTGGTTTCAGAATTCCCATCATCAATCTGAAAAATGAACTCTCTGCACCTGCCGCACGGAGAAATAATTTGACCGTCCCAATCAACTGCTACAATGGCTGCAATCCGGCTCTCGCCATTGGTAACCATAGTTCCGATAGCATTGTGTTCGGCGCAATATCCCATGCTGCATTGAGTGTCTATGCAAACGCCAACGTACACGTTCCCCTTGTCTGTCACAAGAGCGCTTGCAACCCCGCCGGCGTCGGAATAGGGAGACAATTTTCGAGGATTGAGAGTTTTTATGGCAAGTTGAATGAGTTGATAATCGTCAATCATGCGAATATTTCCATTTGATCGCCAGATGTAAGAGACACTGGCATGTGTTGCGTATTAAATAGAAGGCATCATGCTCAGCGAGTCGTCCAACTGAGTTTTGCGTTGCGCCAATTCGGCGAGAGTTACCGAGTTCAGGTGATCGCTTAACAGCGTTTCAACGCTCTCTTCAAAATCGCGAACGATCCACGCCACGCCTGGAGCGTTCACTTCCACGCAACTTTCTTCAGCGGCGTTTGAAAAAAGGCGTTCGTTTCGGAGCAACGCTCGAACCACATCGCTGACCGTTATCTTGTCTGCACTTCTCGCAAGATTGTAGCCGCCGCCCGCCCCTCGAATGCTGCGAACAAGCCCTGCGCCCTTCAAGGAGGCGAGTATTTGATCCAGATAAGGACCGGGAATTCCCTGCCTTGCGGCGATCTCGCGACTCTGACAAGCCTGAGTCGGCGACTGCATCGCGATGTCCACTGCAGCGCAAAGCGCATACCGAAGCTTAGAGTTGAAAAATGCCATATTTAGCGTGCGCCCGTTCTGCCTGAAAAAACCTGACTTATTGGATTAAGTAATATATCGAGTCGATTCAGTATACAATTTCAGGGTGTTCCTGTCAAGCGAAAATGCAAACGCTTTGAAGGAAGTTTGACGAAACGCTTCGCTTGCTGTCATTATATGGATAACTTTATTTCCGTCGAAAGTACTTTTGAAAGCGAGAAGCGTTCATGACTAATTCCATGGCGAAATTTTATCGTCATATTTTATTGTTTTCCCTGTTCTTCGCAAATGTCGTTCAGGTTCACCCAGCTCTTTGTTCAGACTTTAAAACCGCGCCTCCCACTCAAGACAGCCCTGATCTTCTCGCTCAAACGGTAGAAAAACCGATTCGCGGAACCGCCTGGCCTGCTCTCTCGCCGGACGGAAGCAAGCTTTGTTTCACGTATCGCGGAGACCTCTGGACAGTTCCAACTATCGGGGGGCTCGCGAATCGACTTACAGTCAACGAGGCCCTCGACGCGCTCCCACGATGGTCGCCGGATGGAAAATGGATATCTTTCACTAGCATTCGCACCGGAAGCGCAGACATTTTCATCATCCCTTCAGAAGGCGGCGAGCCCAGACAGGTCACTTATCATACCGCCTCGGATTGGGCGACGGACTGGTCTGCGGACGGCACGAAACTTCTGTTTTACTCCCAGCGGGATACCAGAAACTTCAGCATCTATACCTTCGATTTGAAATCGCACTTCATTAAACGCCTGACCAACGACACGGAGCCTGTTCGCTTTCCCGCCTTTTCGCCGGACGGCAAAATGATCGCTTATGACCGCTTAGGCTTAAATGGGGCTTCCTGGTTTCGTCCCTGGTACAAGGGGAGCCTTGCTGCGAATGTGGTATTGCAAGACCTCGCAACGGGGAAAACCAGTCCCCTCTTGAAAAGTTCATCCCAACAGTACTGGCCGCTTTTCGCGAAGGATGGGAAATCAGTCTATATCACAACGCTCCTGGGGCAGAGCGGAACGCCGAACCTCTGGCGAGTTCCCATTAAAGGCGGAGAGCCGAAACAGATCACCAAATACAAGTCGGACGCCATCAGGTATCCCAGCATCTCACGCGACGGCTCTCGTCTCAGCTACACCTGGAACGGCGATATGTATACCTGTGAACAGGACGGCGCGAACCCGGTTCGGGTTCCCGTTTTCGCGCGGTCGGATGACAAGTCGAATCCGCAGGAAAAACAGATTCTTCATGATGGAATCGCCGAATCTGAAATCTCGCCGGACGGCAAGCAGTTCGCCCTCGTCTTGCGAGGCGCCATCTGGCTTGTTCCTGTCAATGGAGGAGACGCCTCGCGATTGACGGAGAGCGACGGCATTTACAACGACATCACATGGTCGCCGGACAGCGCAAAAATAGCTCTCATTACGGACAGATCGGGAGAACCTGAAGTCTGCAGTCTCGACATTAAAACGAAAGAGCTGAAACAACTCTCGAACGACAAGACCGAGAAGAGCAACCCGACTTGGTCCCCCGACGGCAAGTGGGTCTCATTCGCAAGTTCCGGAAAGAATGCGGGTCTTTACCTCGTTCCCGGTACAGGCGGCGTTGCGCCACGACTATTGGCGACTGGGAACGGAACCACTTCGCAGGGGATCGGCTTGACGGCGCACGCATGGTCGCCGGACAGCAAGTGGCTCGCGTTCACAAAGACTGGACTCAATCTCAGCAGGGATGTCTGGGTTATTCCTGCGGTCGGGGGAGTTCCAGTCAATGTGACTCGCGACCCGGGAAACGCCGCTCAGCCTCAGTTCAGCAGAGATGGAAAAAAACTTTTTTTCATTTCGGATCGAGACGGATTTCCTCTTGTTCAGCAACTCAGTCTGGAAAACTTGGAGGATGCCGATCCCGCCCGACAGCAGGCGGACAGAAGCAAAGACGTCAAGATCGACTTTCAAGACATACAGACACGCATTCGTCCGGCTATGCCTCCTATCGGAGCTGTAAACGAGTACGCCGTGACACCGGACGGCGCACGAATCGTCGTTCATTCTCAAAACCAGTTCTTCCTCATCTTGATCAATGGCGGCCAAGTGCAGAATCTCACCAACGGACAACAGGAACTTGGAACTAACCTGCGCATATCCCCGGATGGCCCGCGTTTTTTCTACACAGGCGCGGGCGGAACGATCAAATTCATAACGGCAGCCGGCGGAGCGCCTCAAACCATCCCGTTTAGCGCCGAATTTCTCTTCGACCGACGCAACCTGTACCGCCTCGCTTTCAGACAGTTCTATCGCGAATACGGCGCAGCTTTCTACGACGCAGGTATGAACGGCGTCGATTGGAAGGTTGCCAGAGACCGATTCGAGCCGCTTTTAGAGGGCGTGGAGACGCCGGAAGAGTTTTCGAATCTGCTTGCTGAGATGGTCGGGGAGGTGAACGGCTCGCATTCTGAGGTAAATCCCGTTCAAACGAAACTCCCTGTTTTGCAAACCGCGATGCTTGGAGCGACGTTCGACACGGAATATCTAGGACCGGGCGTGAAGGTGTTGAAAGTTCTTCCGAAGAGTCCAGTTCAGAAACAAAACATCGTTCCCGGAGATTTTATTCTGAAGATCGACGGGAAGGACGTTACGCATTCCGAAGAGTTTTATCGGGCATTGGAGGGCAAAGCAGGCAAAAACATAGAACTTCTTGTCAACAGCAAGCCTGTTCAGGATGGCGCAAGAACTGTCACGCTGAAGCCGGTCTCAAACGGACAGATCGCAGTGTGGGAGAACGAAGAGCGAGTTCGAAAGAGTCGCTCGACGGTAGAAAAACTTTCCGGCGGACGCCTCGCCTACATCCACATTCCTGAGATGTCGCGACCGGCTGTTCTGCAGTTCACGCGCCAACTCATCAGCGAAGCACTGTTGAAGGACGGCCTGATTCTGGATGTTCGTGAGAATGGCGGAGGCAACACGCACGACGA
>JAYVOT010000684.1:0-5161 GCA_043757795.1 Chthonomonadaceae bacterium
AGTTGGGTGCTGATCACATCTCAACAGCAAACAGTCTCAACAATCTGGCGGAACTGTATCGTACTCAAGGCAAGTACGCTGAAGCAGAGGCGCTCCACCTACGCGCCCTTGAGATCAAGGAAAAACAATTAGGCGCTCATCATCCCTCAATAGGAACCAGCCTCAACAATCTGGCGTTGCTGTACAAAAGTCGAGGCAAGCACGCTGAATCGGAGAAGCTCCACCTACGCGCCCTTGATATCTGTGAGAAACAGTTGGGGGCGAATCACCCCTCAACGGGAACCAGCCTCAACAATCTGGCGCTACTGTACAAAAGTCGAGGCAGGTATGCGGAAGCGGAGCAGCTCCACCTACGCGCCCTTGACATCAGGGAGAGGCAGTTGGGTGCGGATCACCCCTCAACGGGAACCAGCCTCAATAATCTGGCGGAACTGTATCGGACTCAGGGCAAGTACGCGGAATCTGAGCCGCCCCTGCTTCGCGCCCTTGCGATCTATGAGAAACATTCGGGGGCGGATCACCCTTGCACGGCAGGCAGCTTCAACAATCTGGCGGCTCTGTACTTCTGTCAGGGCAGGTATTCGGAAGCGGAGCCGCGCTTCCTTGGAGCCCTTGCGATCAGGGAGAAACAGTTGGGGATGGATCACCCCGACACAGGAACCAGTCTCAACAATCTTGCGGCGCTGTACAAAAGTCAGGGCAGGTACGCGGAAGCGGAGCCGATTTACAGGAGAGCAGTTGAGATTTTCATTGCCGGGTTAGGGGCGCAACATCCGAATAGCGTTACTGTCATCAAAAGTCATCTCATTCTGCTTGATGAGATGGGGCGTTTGGAAGCTGAATTGCCAACGCTTTCGCCCGCTTACAAGTCCGTTCATATGAAGATGATGGGGAGATAGATTGAGAGGTTTGCACGAACTGCGCTCCCGGCGAGCCTCTCGCCTGCCTTTTTATTTGTACTCCCAGCACTGAAATGCCGCCCCCAACTTTGGCTGCGTTTGCAAACACTCGCGGCGGGATGCTCTGGGTTGGATTGAAAGATCATGGAGAGCCAGTAGGCTGGTACGGCGATGGCAAAAGGCAGCATAAGCAACAACGAATATCAAGCTATAATTAATGTGACGCGCCGTACCGCGCACCGCGACTTGGAAAAGCTAGAATCGTTAGGTGTTTTCTTGCGTTCCGCACCATCGGGACGAACTGTCCGATATGTTTTGACAATGTCGTTCCAGACAAACGGGACAAATGGGACATTGAACAGGACATAAATGTGACATTTATTTCAACTACCTTTTGAAATGTATACCACGGTTCGAAATGATCTTTCATTTGACTCTCTGTTGAATCGAATTTATATTATTCCGACTTCTTAAAAACAAACCAATCCAATCAAAGCAATGCCACTGTAAAGCAGTAAAATACTTTCTATCCTCAGCGGTTGGCATTCACACTTACGCTTCCAAATTCTTCCAAATATGCTAGAATTATGTACATGTATTGATCGCAGAGCGACTACCCCTAAATCGTAAGGAACAGAGTGAATGAAGTCCGCAAAAACCGTTGCAAAACCCCCTGAATTAGAAAATGAAACCATTGAAGAAGCCAAAAAAGAGGCGGAACTCAACGCTCGGCTAGCCAACGCCCTGCAAGAGACAGACTCGCGAAATTATATCCGCATTCGAGGCGCAAGGCAGAACAATCTCAAAAACGTCAGCCTCGACATTCCGCGCGACAAGCTGGTGGTCATCACCGGGCTGAGCGGCTCCGGCAAATCTTCGCTCGCCTTCGACACGCTGTACGCGGAAGGACAGCGCCGCTACGTCGAATCGCTCTCCGCCTACGCACGTCAATTTTTGGGGCAACACGACAAGCCGGATGTCGATCAGATCGACGGACTCAGCCCGGCGGTAGCGATCGATCAGAAATCGACAAGCAAAAATCCGCGCTCAACGGTCGGGACCGTCACGGAAATTTACGACTACATGCGCCTGCTCTTCGCACGAATCGGGGTTCCGCACGACCCCAAAACGGGCGAGCCACTCATCAAGCAGTCCATTGAGGAGATGGTAGACAAAGTCCTGGCGTTGCAGGACGGGACTCGTTTCCTTATTCTCTCGCCTATCGTTCGCAGGCGCAAAGGCGAGTACAAAAAAGAGTTGGAAGACACCCTCAAAGAAGGTTATGTTCGCGCCCGAATCAATGGCGAAATGATCGATCTAAGCGAGGAAATTCCCGCGCTTGATCGCTACAAAATGCACACGATCGAGATTGTGATAGACCGACTCGTGATGAAGCCGGACATGTCTCGCTCACGAATCACGGACGGATTGGAACAGGCTCTCAAGCGTGCGAAGGGGCTTGCGACCGTCTCAATTCAAGCGGGCGACGGCGTGAAGGCGCAGGAGGTGCAGTTCTCCGAGAACTTCGCAACGACGGATGGATCGTTTAATTTTGAAGACCTCGAACCGAGACTCTTCTCCTTCAACTCTCCCAACGGAGCCTGCCCGGATTGCCACGGGTTGGGAACCAGAATAGAGTTCGATCCGCTTCTTGTCGTGCCGGACAAAAAACTAAGCATTGCGCAGGGAGGCATAAAATACTACGTTCTAAAATCCGGCAAAGAGGTGATGTCCGATCATCGAGTGGGAATGTTCAAGGCGGTTGCAAACCGCCTCGGATTCGACTACGACGCCCCCCTGAAAGACCTCTCCGAGAAGCAATTCGAGTCACTGCTCTATGGCGTGAAGGGCAAAGTCACCGTCGAATTCAAAAACAAATGGGGGCGAGTTCGTACTTTCGATACGGACTATATCGGGGTGTTGCCGGAGATGGACGCGAAGTACAAAGAGACCACTTCCAACTACGTGAAAGAAGACCTCGAACTGTACATGGCGGTAAAGCCCTGTCCTGTATGCAAGGGTATGCGCCTGAAACCGGAAGCTCTCGCAGTGCTCGTCGGGGGTCGAAATATCGCCGATCTCTGCTCGCTCTCGCTTGTCAAACTTGCGGATCATTTCAACGCTCTCAAACTCAGCGAGCGCGAACTCATCATTGGAAATCAGATCGTCAAGGAGATAAAAACTCGACTCAAGTTCCTTCTTGACGTGGGTTTGACCTATCTGACGCTTGATAGAACGGCGGCGACATTGGCAGGCGGGGAGTCGCAACGAATCAGGTTAGCCACTCAAATAGGAAGCGGTCTCATGGGAGTGCTCTACATTCTCGACGAGCCTTCCATCGGGCTACATCAGCGCGACAACAGCAAACTCCTCAAAACGCTGGAGCATCTTCGGGAGCTTGGAAACACCGTTCTCGTGGTAGAGCACGACGAAGAGACGATGGAAGCCGCCGATTGGCTGATCGACGTGGGGCCGGGCGCCGGCGAACACGGCGGCAAAATCGTGGCTCAGGGAACTCCCGCCGAGGTCAAGGCGAATCCGGACAGCATCACCGGGCAGTATCTGAGCGGGATTCGCAAGATAGAAGTTCCGAAGGTTCGCAGGGAGCCGGGCGAGCGGTGGATCGAACTGACGGGAGCGAGCGCGCACAACCTGAGAAACGTGGACATTAAGATTCCGTTAGGCTGTTTCGTTGCCGTGACGGGCGTTTCAGGCTCCGGCAAATCTACGCTGATTCAAGAGACGCTCTACCCGCTTTTGATGAACCGAATCTACAAATCGCACTCGGTTTGGGGGGCGCACGACGAAATCAGCGGCGTGGAGGAGATCGACAAGGTCATCGACATAGATCAGTCTCCTATCGGGCGCACGCCGCGCTCAAACCCGGCGACTTACACGGGCGTCTTCGACATGATCCGTGAGCTATTCAGCAAGACTCAAGACGCAAAAATACGAGGTTTCGAGCCGGGCAGGTTCTCTTTCAACGTGAAGGGCGGGCGTTGCGAGTCCTGCAAGGGCGACGGGATCATCAAGATCGAGATGCACTTCCTGCCGGATGTCTATGTTCCCTGTGAGATCTGCAAGGGCAAACGCTACAATCGGGAGACGTTGGAAGTTCGCTATAAAGGAAAAAATATCGCGGATGTTCTGGACATGACGATCTCGGAGGCGGTCGAATTCTTCGAGTCGATCCCGAACATCGCTCGAAAATTCCGCACCCTCCACGATGTCGGCTTGGACTACATCCGGCTGGGACAGCCCGCCACAACGCTTTCCGGCGGCGAGGCTCAGCGTGTGAAACTTGCGGCGGAACTCGCGAAACGCCCGACGGGCAGAACGATCTATATCTTGGACGAACCGACGACGGGATTGCACTTCGCGGACGTCGAGAAACTCATCGGCGTCTTGCAGCGACTCGTGACCGCCGGCAACAGCGTCCTCGTGATCGAACACAACCTCGACGTGATCAAAACGGCGGATTGGCTCATCGACATGGGACCTGAGGGCGGCGACGGCGGCGGGCTAGTGGTCGGGATGGGCACGCCGGAGCAGATCGCCAAAATAGAGGGGAGCCACACGGGACGGTATCTCAAGAAGATGTTGTGAGAGCGGAGAGCCAAGATCGCAAGTCTGTGCCGGGTACTGAAAGTACCCGGCAGGAAAAAGCAAGCGTCTTGCAGACGCGGGAGCGCCTTCGGCGCATTTGTATTATATGCGAAGGGCACTCGGCGGAACTTCATTGAGCCGGTTAGTTTTGCGCCTGACGTTGTTGACAGTACCGGGCAGGAAAAAGCAAGTCTGTGCCGGGTACTGAAAGTACCCGGCAGGAAAAAGCAAGCGTCTTGCAGACGCGAGATTTACGTAAATGCCACATAAATGATGGCGAGAGCTCTTACCTCGTTTCTCTTTTTAAAGGTGAATTATTTGGGGCGTTTCAATCTCTATTTTCACATAGTTTGGGCGACGAAGAATCGTCAACCGCGATTAACTCCTCAAATAGAGGAAGCGGTTTTCAAATGCACGATAAAAATCTTGGGGAGGTCGGATTATGAGTTATTGGCTCTCAACGGGATGCCGGATCATGTGCATTTGCTATTAAACAGCGGACCGCAAATCGACCTTTCAGGATTGATGAAACAAGTTAAAGGAATTACATCTGCGTTACAATACCTTCGCCAAATTGTTAGGCGTGTCGCTCCTCGAAGTCTCCTATTCAGAAGCCTCTATGCGACCGATTTAACTTCATTGTCCGCTTTAGGAAG